>DATJAD010000116.1:0-8862 GCA_035516615.1 Candidatus Acidiferrum sp. | reverse complement strand
ATTCGAGCGCGTTTATGCCCCCATGGGACTCGAGATCGGCGCGCTCTCCCCGGAAGAGATCGCCATCAGCATTACCGCGGAACTCATCGCCGTGCGCAGAAGCGCACCGTCTTCCGCGCACAAGAAGGCAAAGATCGAGCGGCACGAAGCCGTCGGCACGGGCTGACAGCTGCGCGCTGTTCTTGGGAAGAAGGATAAATGCTCGCCGCCGTCATCCTCTCGGGCGGTGCTTCACGCAGGATGGGTTCTCCCAAAGCCCTGCTTCCCTACCAGGGACGTCCTTTCCTCGAACACTTGCTGGAGATCACGAAACCACCGCGGATTCAACTTCGGAGGGTCGTTCTTGGCGCCGATACGGAGTCCATTCGCAAGGAGATCTCACTTTCCAATGAAGAAATCATCGTTAATCTCGACTGGGAAAAGGGGCAACTGAGCTCGCTCCAAGCGGCGCTTCGCAGCCTGCCTCCCGAAGTGGAAGCGGTGCTCGTTTGCCCCGTGGATCATCCGCTCGTCAGCGCCGCGCTCGTGGACGAACTGATTGATGCATTCCAAAAAACCCATGCCCCGGTTGTCGTTCCAGTTTTCGAGGGCCGCCGCGGCCACCCGGTGATCTTCTCCTCTGCCGTCTTTGCAGAATTGCTCGCAGCGCCGCTTGACGTCGGCGCACGTGCCGTCGTCTGGGCCCATAAGGGCGAAGTCGTTGAACTCTCCACCAACGAGGAAGGTTGCGTCCTGAATCTTAACGATCCCGACGCATTCCTGAAGATCTCCGGCGCGCCGCTCTAGCCGTTTTCCAGCTTTTCCAGCAGCGCTTTCAGGGCATCTGCCGCAAGCTGTGCGCCGTGGTAAGTCGCCTGTGGCAATCCGCCGAGTCCTGCGCTAATGGCGGAAGCTGTAATGTCCCGCGTCTCGAACTGGGATCTTCCCCTGATTTTTTCCGTCAGGAACGATGCGCAGGCAATCGCGGTGGTACACCCACGACACAAGAATCTCGCTTCGACAATGCACCCGTCTTCCACCCGCGCGGCAATCCGCAGCACGTCCCCGCACACAGGATTGCTGACTTCGACCTGCGCAGTTGCATTGGGGAGCTCTCCCGCGTTGAGCGGATTTCGAAAATGGGCCAAAACTTCCTTATTGAACATTGCTGGCAATTGTTTTCTTTCTTTGCGCGCCTCCCTCATGCATTTTAGACTGCCAGGGTGATGCCACGCACATCCAACGGACGGGTTCCGAGGATCGTCTCGCTCGCCCCGAGCGCCACGTCCATTCTCTGCGAGATTGGCGCACAGACTTCTCTGGTGGGCGTTACAAAATGGTGTGCTGACGTTGCTCCCGTCAAGCATCTGCTTCGCTTTGGCGATTGCTGGCGCCTCGATTCCGTGGACAAGATTCTGCGCCTCCGGCCAACCCTGGTCATCGGCTCGGTTCCTTTCCGTGTGGAAACCGTCGCAAAACTCCTCGAACACCCCCTCCGATTCCTGGCCATCAATCCGCGCCGTATTTCAGACATCTACGATGATATTCGTCTTCTCGCGCGCGTCACGCAGCGCGAGGGCGAAGGCGAGCGCCTCATTCTCCGCATGGAGAAGGAATTTCAACTCTTGCGCGCGCGAAGCGCCCCGAATCGCTCGACTTCCCCTCCGCGGGTTTACTCCGAAGCCTGGCCGAACCCGCGAATCACTTCTCCACCGTGGGTCGCTGAGCTCATCGAAATCTGCGGCGGCCAAGTGACACTTCCCGCGGGCACGCGCGTCAGTGAAGCTGATGTCGCCTCCGCGCGGCCGGAGATCATCGTGCTCGCCTGGGCCGCCACGGGCGCCAAAGCCGATCCACGCAAAGCATACAGCGTGGCCGCCTGGAAGCAAGTCCCTGCAATCCAAACTCGCGGCGTGCACGTCATTCGCGACGAACTTCTCAACACGCCCGGCCCTCCGCTCATGGAAGGCGCCCGCCAGCTTTTCCGCATCCTTCACTCCAATTCCGGAGTGAAACCCTGATGCGCACCGTTGTCGCCGCCATCATCGAACGCAGTGACCACCGCCTGCTCATCGGCCAGCGCCGAAAAGACGATTCCTCGCCGCTGAAGTGGGAATTTCCGGGCGGCAAAGTCGAACACGGCGAAACGCCGGAAGCTGCCCTCCGCCGCGAACTCCGCGAGGAACTTGGCGCCATCCTTACGCGCGCCGTGGAAATCGCTCGCGTCCAACATCGCTATGCGGCGGCGAATGAAGTCCTGGATATTATTTTTTTCGGCGCTTCGATTGCCAGCGAACCGATCCAGCCAAGAGTGTTCGAAAAGACCGCCTGGGTTCTGCCCCGCGAACTCGGCAATTACGATTTTCTTGCCGCCAACGCTCAACTCATTGCTCTTCTTGCCACTGGAAAAATCAAGCCGTCTGAGTTATTGGAAAAATCCGCATAGAACATAGCCAGCAGCCGGAGCGCGGCATCCAGATTGAACGCGAATTTTGTGGTAACCGATTCTCTTGGTGCCTCATCTTAGGGTTTGGAGCCCAAACAAAAAGGAGGAGTGCTAATGGAACCGCGCATTCAATACAACAAATACTCTCTCGACGCCCTGAAAGCGATGCTGGCCCTGGAACGCCATTTATCCGCATCCGGCCTGGGCGAACAGCTTCTGAACCTCGTTAAACTCCGCGCTTCGCAGATCAACGGCTGCGCCTACTGCATTGACATGCACTGGAAAGATGCGCGCGCCGTCGGCGAGACCGAGCAGCGCCTTTATGGTCTGGATGCGTGGCGCGAATCACCCTATTACACCTCGCGGGAACGTGCTGCCTTGGACTTGACGGAAGCCATAACGCTCGTCGCGCAAACGCATGTTCCTGACGAAGTGTTTGAAGCCGCAAAGAAGGAATTCAGCGAGCAGGAACTTGTGGATCTCACCTACGCAGTCGCCGCGATCAACTCATGGAATCGCCTGGCGATTTCCATGCGCGCCGTCCCTGGCCCCTACCAGCCACAACAAAAGAAAGCTACCGTCGCATAACGGGAGGCGCTACTTGCATGGGCGCAGCACTGTTGCGCCCTTCTTTACATCACATCAGGATTGGGTTCCCTTTGTCCGAACTGATTCCCAATTCCTTCATGGCCTTCTGCACCACGGACACTTCAATCCTTCCGTCGAGAAAGAGTTCGTGCAGCGCGGCCAGGGTAATGAACCGCGAGTCCACTTCGAAGAAATCGCGTAGCGAAGCGCGCCCCTCGCTGCGGCCGAATCCGTCCGTGCCAAGCGTTGCCATTCTTCGCGGCACCCATTTAGTGATCATGTTCGGCAGCGTTTTCAGATAATCCGTTGCCGCCACGATCACGCCCGGAGCATCCGCGAGACACTGCGATACGTAAGGCACGCGTGGTTTTTCTCCCGGATGCAGCCGATTCAGCCGCTCGCACTCGTTACCGTCGTTGTACAGCTCCTTGTAGCTCGTCACGCTCCACACGTCCGCGGCCACGCCGAATTTCTGGTCCAGGATTTCCTGGGCCCGCAGCGCCTCGTTCAGAATCGCTCCGCTGCCGAAGAGTTGCGCACGCAGCTTAGCCTTTTTGTTGGGCGTCGCGCGGAAGCGGTACATTCCCTTCAGAATCCCCTCGGTGACGCCTTCCGGCATTGGCGGCATTGCGTACGGCTCGTTCATGACCGTGATGTAGTAGAAGCAGCTTTCGCCGTCCTTGTACATCCGCCGGATGCCGTCCTGAATGATCACGGAAATTTCGTAAGCATACGCCGGGTCGTAGGCCCGCAAATTCGGCACCGGCAGCGCCAGAACGTGGCTGTTGCCGTCCTGGTGCTGCAGACCTTCTCCCGAAAGCGTCGTCCGCCCGGATGTGCCGCCCAGCAGAAAGCCTCGCGCGCGCATGTCCGCCGCCGCCCAGATGAAATCGCCAATCCGTTGGAATCCGAACATCGAGTAGTAAATAAAAAACGGAATCATATTGATCCCGTGTGTGGCATACGCGGTTCCCGCCGCGATGAACGAAGCCATTGAGCCCGCTTCCGTGATGCCCTCTTCCAGAATTTGCCCGTCCTTCGCTTCCTTGTAATAGAGCAGCGTGTTCACATCCACGGGTTCGTATTTCTGACCCACGCTCGAATAAATTCCCACGGTCCGGAACAGCGATTCCATGCCGAACGTCCGCGCCTCGTCGGGCACGATGGGCACGATCAGCTTCCCGATCTCCGGGTCGCGCAGCATCTTCCGCAGCATCGCCACGAACGCCATCGTCGTCGAAACTTCCCGGTCTTCGCTGCCCTCGTGGAATTCCATGAACAATTCGTCGTGTTCCGCAGCGATCGGCACTGCACGGACGCTGCGTTCCGGCAAGTACCCACCCAACGCTTCCCGCCGCGCCTTCAGGTACTGAATCTCCGTGCTGTCCTCTGGAGGACGGTAGAACGGCACTTTGGCCACGTCTCCATCATTCAGAGGAATTCCAAACCGCGAGCGAAATTCGCGCAATTCCTCTTCGTTCAGCTTCTTCTGCTGGTGTGTAACGTTTTTCCCTTCTCCCGCCTCGCCCAGCCCATATCCCTTGATCGTCCGCGCCAGAATCACGGTTGGCGATCCTTTGTGCTCCACCGCTGCTTTGTATGCCGCGTACACCTTGCGTGGATCGTGCCCGCCCAGCCGCAGCCGTCGCAATGCTTCATCCGGCAGCGGCTCAACCAACTTGAGTAATCTCTCGTCATTCCCAAAAAAGTGCTGCCGCACGTACGCACCGGAAGACACCACCAGCTTCTGGTATTCCCCGTCCACCATTTCGCCCATGCGCTTGACGAGGAGGCCTTCCGTGTCCCGCTCCAGGATCGGATCCCACTCGCTGCCCCACAGCACCTTGATCACGTTCCAACGCGCGCCGCGAAATGCAGACTCCAGTTCCTGAATAATCTGGCCATTCCCGCGCACCGGCCCGTCCAGGCGCTGCAAATTGCAGTTCACCACAAAAATCAGGTTATCCAGCTTTTCGCGCGAAGCCAGCGTGATCGCGCCCAGCGACTCCGGTTCGTCTGTTTCTCCGTCGCCAAGGAACGCCCAAACCTTGGCATCCGTCCGCGGCTTCAATCCACGATCTTCGAGATAGCGGCTGAACCGCGCCTGGTAAATCGCCATCAGCGGGCTCAAGCCCATGGAAACCGTCGGAAATTCCCAGAAATCCGGCATCAGCCAGGGATGCGGATACGAGGAAAGCCCTCCGCCCGGCTTCAGTTCGCGTCGAAAGTTTTCGAGCTTCTCCGCGCTTAGCCGCCCTTCCATGAACGCCCGGGCATAAAATCCCGGCGCCGCGTGGCCTTGAAAATAAACAATGTCGCCTTCAAATTCGCCGGTTCTGCCGCGAAAAAAATGATTGAAGCCTACTTCATAAAGCGTCGCCGCTGAAGCATACGTTGAAATGTGGCCGCCGATGTTGTGCTCTTCCTTGTTCGCGCGCACCACCATCGCCAGCGCATTCCACCGGATCAAAGATTTGATCCGCCGCTCGAGTTCCTGATCGCCGGGAAACAAAGCCTGCAGTCGCAGTGGAATCGTGTTCGCATAAGGCGTATTTGCCGTAAATGGCAGTTCAATCCCGCTCACCGTCGCGTGCGCGCGCAGTCGCTCCAGGATCTCCCTCGCCACCTCGGGTCCGCTCGACTCCAGGACCGAATCCAGCGACTCCAGCCACTCCTGAATCTCCACGTCGTCTATCGTGTGTTGCGGCCGGACGGCAGTGTCGTTATCCATGTTCTCCGTGGTCCTTGCTTGATTGTCGTACGCCGCAGGTCTGGCGCCTGTCACGCTCGTGCTTATCGCATCCATAAGCTACATAGAATACCACCGCGCCGCGCTCCCTTGCACAGAGAGTCTGTCGAGAGCGATGCGATGATTCTTATGCGCCATCCGCCCGGCCGAGCGTTCTTCCCCCATCCAGCACCAGCACGTGCCCGGTCATGAACTCCGCCGTGACCAAATACATCACCGCATCCGCGATCTCTTCGGGCTTCCCTGTCCGCCGTAGCGCGGCCAGCTTCACAAACTCTTCTTCCCACTCCGGCGGATCGCCCGGCATCGTGATCGTCCCCGGCGCGATCGCGTTCACGCGCACATCCGGCGCCAGCGCTTTCGCTAGCACTCGCGTCAGCATCAACATGCCCGCCTTCGAAATCGAATGCGGAATGAATCCCGGCCATCCCAACAACCCGCTCGTGTCCGCAAAATTTACGATTACACCTTTGCTTCTCCGTAACAGCGGCGTTGCGGCCTGCGCGCAGAAAAATGGCGCCTTCACATTCGTATCCAGCGAAGCATCCCAAATCTCTTCCGTCGTCGAAATCACGCTCCCCGGCAAGAAATTCGCCGCGCTGTTCACCAGTATATCCAGACGCCCAAATCCGATCCCTACCTCCGCCACCAATCGCTTGATCTCCTCCACGCTTCCCAGATCCGCTGTAATCGCCTTTGCATGTCTACCCTTCGCTTCAATCACCGCCACTACTCGTTCCGCGTCAGAAACCGATGCGTGATGATGCACCGCAACATCCGCGCCTTCTTCCGCCAAGCGCAGCGCCACAGCGCGCCCCAACCGCTTCCCCGCGCCGGTCACCAGCGCCACCCTTCCCGCCAGCCGCTTTTTAGGTTCGTCCGCCATATTCTAGCCACAAAACTAACACGAACTCCGCCAACCGCGTGCCCCTTGCCTGCTACAATTCTCTTCGTCCCCTCTTCAAGGAGCCGCCATGAAACTCGATCTGCTCGCCATTGCTGCCCATCCCGATGATGTCGAGCTCACGTGTGGCGGCACGCTCCTTAGAATGGCCCAGCTCGGCTACAAAACTGGCATCCTCGATCTCACTGCCGGCGAAATGGGCACCCGCGGCACTCCCGAAACTCGCGCCACGGAAGCTGCGGTCGCCGCGAAAATCCTCAGGGTCAGTTGGCGAGGCAATCTGGGCGTCCCCGATTCTGACGTCCAGCCCGCTCGCGTTCACAAGCTTGCCCTCGCCGCAATTGTCCGCGAACTCCGCCCCCATACTGTGATCCTTCCCTACTGGGAAGCCCGCCATCCTGATCATTACCACGCCTCCATCCTCGGCTACGAAGGCTGCTTCCTCGCTGGTCTCAAGCAGCTCCCCATCGAGGGCGAGCCCTTCCGCCCCTTCAAAATCCTCTATTCCACAGTCTACGCCCCCGCCACCCCCACCTTCGTCGTGGATATCACGCACCAGTACGACCAGCGCCACCGCGCCATCCTCGCCTACCGCTCTCAGTTCCGCCCCAAAGGCGCTTCCCGCAAATCCAAGGTTTTACTTGCAATTGACCAACTCGAGGCCCAGATGAACCAGCTTGCCCGCCACTACGGACAACTCATCCAGGTAAAATACGGCGAGCCCTTCCTGCAGAAGGAACTCATGAAGATTGATGATGTTATGGAGATTCCCGTCCGGTCAATTTGACTCAGGTTCGACTGCCCGCAATTCCCTAGTGCGCCTCGTCAACCTGGGCAGGAGAAAACCCTCGCAGCGTCTGGCCATTGGATGTCCGCTCGATCTTGACCTTAAGCATCTCTTCGTTCTCGGCTCCCGATTTCCGTAGCACTGCCACGGTGCTCAGTGCCTCCGAATAGACTCGGCTCACCAGGTACACGTCTCCCGTTTCGTTTTTCTTCCAAAGCTGCCCGACCCGTATCTTCAATGGTGCCATTTCGTCAGTCCCTGACTTTAGAGGGGCTTGCAGGGGGTGTCAACTCGAACTCACATGGATGCGCATCGAACGCCAACGCTGAGTGAACCCCCTTTCCCCCCTCCCGCTCTCAAAGAAACCTTCTTCGCCCTGCCATCATCCTAAGACATGGAGAACATCTCTTACCCCGGCAGTACGACGGGTGTATAATCACAGTCAGCCGGAGGTGACGCGCATGAGGAACATTTCGCGACCCGCTTTCAAGATTCTGCTGACTGCCGCCCTTTTCGCTGCTCCGGGATTGCTTTTTGCTCAAACCGTCCCTCCCACTCAGGATCCAGCCCAGGCGCCGTCCTCTACGCCTTCCACGGCGGGCCAGGATACCCCCGTCCAGCAGCAGGACAATGTCCATCCAAAGAACTCCAAGGATGACGTGGACGCCATCGGCAATCGCAGCGTCGGCAAGGGTCTCGACTTTTATTCCCTTGAGAAGGAAATTGCTCTAGGCAAATCGCTCGCCCAGGAAGTTGAACGCTCTTCCAAGCTCATTGATGACCCGGTCGTCACCGAGTACGTCAACCGGGTTGGCCAGAACCTAGTCCGCAATTCCGACGCGCGCGTTCCTTTCACCATCAAGGTAATTGATTCCGACGAAGTCAACGCTTTTGCCCTCCCCGGGGGCTTTTTCTATGTCAATAGCGGCCTGATCCTCCGCGCGGATTCCGAAGCGGAACTCGCCGGCGTCATGGGCCACGAAATCGCCCACGTCTGCGCTCGACATGCCACCAAGAACGCCACCAAGGCAGACATCATGCAGATCGCTTCCATCCCTGCCATGATTTTCCTTCCGTATGGCTGGGCCGGCTATGGCATCTACGAAGGCATGAATCTCGCAATTCCTCTCACCTTCCTCAAGTTCTCCCGCAACAACGAACGCGAAGCCGATTTTCTGGGCCTCCAATACATGTATAAGGCCGGCTACGATCCTAACGCCTTCATCACCTTCTTCGAGCGCATCGAAGCCGATGAGAAGCGCAGGCCGGGCACCATCTCCAAGCTTTTCGCCACCCATCCCCCGACGCCTGACCGCATCGAAGCCAGCCAGAAGGAAATCGCGGAAATCCTTCCCGCCAAGGACGAGTACATCGTCACCACTTCCGAATTTGATCAGGTCAAAGCGCGC
>DATJAD010000115.1:0-21542 GCA_035516615.1 Candidatus Acidiferrum sp. | reverse complement strand
GATGCGGACCAAAAGTTTGCCGCCGCAATCCAGCGCTTCGGCGGCGTCGTGCTTGGGAATTTCTTTCTATACACGGAATCCGACCTTCGTGGCCTGAGTCAAAAGACTCTCGACAACTACGCCGACCAGATCGCGTTCTATTCTTTTCCGAGCGTTCGCCCCCTTCGACCCGCGACCGGAAAAGCGGATCGTATCAATCTCATCAAATTGTTTGAACCGGATCGCCTGCTGCCCCGCGGCGCCGTCGCCAACATGGACCTGTTTACCAGCGCCTTGAGCGAAGAATCTTCTTCCACCGGCTTCTTCAATATTTACCCGGACGTGGACGGCGTCGTCCGCGAATCCAATCTCATCGTTGCATACGGGCGTTCCAAGGATTTCAACGATTGGGATATCTACCCCTCGCTCGACGTGCAAACCGTGCGTTCCTACTTCCGCTTGCCGAACGATCAGGTTGTTCTGGAATATGGGCCCGTCGGTGCGTACCGCGTCGTGTTCGGCAACTCAGCCCGAGTACGAACGGATGCCCTTGGCCGCGTAGTGATTAATTATCACGGGCCTGGCTACACCTACCCGCATTATTCCTTTGCGGACGTCGTCAACGGCAAGCTCCCTCCGGGGCGCTTCCGCGACAAAATCGTGCTCGTCGGGGCCACGGCCACCGGAATTGGCGATTTGCGGACGACTCCCTACGGTGGCCTGGATTTCCCCGGCGTCGAAATCCACGCCAACGTCATTGACAACATGCTCCACGGCAATTTTCTCCTTCGCGGAGCAAAGCAGCAACTTTGTGACGCGATCCTGATCCTCCTCTTCGGAATTCCGCTCGGCATCGCCATGGCCCTTGTGCCGCCTCGCTGGATGTGGTTTGGCATTGCACTCCTGGTGCCGCTCATTGCCGTGGATTACGCCGCTTTCTTGCATGATTGGTGGCTGAATTTCACCATCCCCGCGATGACGCTCACCTCCAACGTCTTGCTCGTCTCGCTCTATCGCGCACTCTTTGAGGAGAAAGAAAAGCGCCGCGTGCGCACTGCGTTCGGACAATATCTCAGCCCGGAAGTCATTCGCCGTTTGCTGCTCAATCCGCAGCTCGTTGAACCGCGCAAGACCGAGATCACGGTCATGTTCAGCGACATTCGTGGCTTCACTTCCATCTCCGAAAAACTCGATGCCCAGGATCTCGCTTTGTTCCTCAACCAATATCTTTCGGACATGACCCGGATCGTTTTCGCGCGCCACGGCACCCTCGACAAGTACATCGGAGACGCCGTCATGGCGTTCTGGGGCGCGCCGTTCGAGGAAGCCGGCCACGCTGAACGCGCATGCAATTCCGCGCTGGAGATGATGACCCGTGTCCGCGAACTCCAGAAACAGTGGGCGGCGCAGGGCAAGCCAAAGTTGGACATCGGCATTGGCCTGAACACCGGCGTCGCAAGCGTCGGCAACATGGGCTCTTCGCTCCGCTACGGCTACACGGCCCTCGGCGACTCCGTGAACCTTTCCTCGCGTCTCGAAGGCCTGAACAAGGAATACGGAACACACATCATCGTGAATGAATCCACGTATGAAGCCACAAAGGGCGCGGACTTCGTCTTTCGTGAACTTGATCTGATCCGCGTGAAAGGCAAAGCCCAGCCGGTCACAATCTACGAACTCATCTCGCGCAAGTCGGAGCTTTCACCCGACCTTCAACCACTGCTCGGTGCCTACGCCGGGGGACGCGCGCTCTACCGGGAGCGCCGTTGGGCCGAATCGCAGCGAACTTTCCAACAAATTCTGGACAGATGGCCCGACGACGGTCCTTCCCGCACCTACTGGAAACGCTGCCAGGAATATCTCTTCGACGAACCGCCATCTGGATGGGACGGCGTTTACACCATGACCCACAAGTAGCTTTGGATCGTCCGGTTGAAGGATTTAGCGGACTCGGCCGTTAAGCTCTCGCGTCCTTCCGCTCGTCTCCGTGAAGAACTATTTCTTCTCGACCTCGATCAGGTTGTCTTCCGGTTCGCGGTCAATCAGTTTGTTGTAGGGATCAATTCCGGCGAAAGTCGGCTTCTCATTCACCGTAAATTCGAGAGTATTCGTTTCCTTCGTGAACCACATTTTTTCAAGATGCAGTTCTTTCAAGTGTTCTTTCGTTCCGCTGAACACTCCCACGTCGATCAAATCTTTCAATGGCATCGGTGATTCGTTGCCCTGCCCGTCCGCCTTGCGCTTCTGCACGTCAACTCTCAGAATCACTTTGTACTTGTGATCCGGCGTTTCCGAGTACGTTGCGCTCACGGCCCTGTTTTCATACAGCACGATGGATTCAAACATGTCCGTGACCAGGTACTGCAAGTCCGGCGGTGTTGCTTCGCGAATCGCCTCGACGAAGCTCCTCGTGTCCGGATACGGCCCCGTCGCATAACGATTCTTTTGCAGGTAATCGCGCAGCGCGCCATTCAACTTCTCTTCTCCGATGTAATCGCTCATGGCGTACATCACTAGCGCACCCTTGTAGTACCACACGTACGGCTCGCGCTGCACCAGTGCCAGCGGCGGTTCCTGCCTCACTTCGCCGCTTCGTCCCCGCAAATAGCGGTCCAGCTCATACCTTAGACTCTTCCGCAGCATATCCATTCCGTAGCGATGTTCCAGCAGTTTCATTGCGGAATATTCCGCCAGCGTCTCGGACATCATGTTCGAGCCTTGCGTCGCGCTCCCGATCAATTGATGGCCCCACCATTGGTGAGCCAGCTCGTGCGCCGTGACGAAATAGAGCAAATCAATGTCGTCTTTCTTTTTCCTGCGCTCAATGAACCCGATGCTCTCTGCGAAGGGCACCGTATTGGGAAACGATTGCGCGAACTGCCGGTATCTCGGATATTCCAGCACGCGAAACTGCTGGAACTGGTAGGAACCAAATTCCCTTCCGTAATAATCCAGCCCATCCTTGCAGGCCTGCATCATCTTATCCAAGTCGTATTCGTGTCCTGGGTTGTAGTAGATTTCCAGCTTCACGTTTTTCCAGTTGTCCCGCTTTATGTTGAACCTTCCCGAAATGAAGGAAAAGAAATCCGCGATCGGCGTGTCCCCCATGTCGTATTCAAAATATCGCCGCCCGTTTTCGGTCCATTCCTTCTGCAAATATCCGGGCGCAACGGCAATTTGATCCGCGGACGTGCTCACCGTGGAGTGAAACTTCACCCAGCCGGAGTCCGAAGTGAACAAATCCACATTTGAATAGTACGGATCTCCGCGTGGCGCCATTTCTTCCAGCGGCCCAAGCTTCTCTTCCCTTCGGCGCACCGGGTCGTCAATCTCCATTCCCTGGTTGTAGCCGATGAAGGGAAAATAATCGCGGTCAAAAAAAGTGCCGTTGTAGGCGAACTCCGGCAGTTCATTTCCGTCTTTGAAGCCCCGCGATGTATGCGAAACCCGAAAACTCATCTTCATGGAATCGCCCGGCTGTAACGGTTGATCCAGCTTATAAATCGAGTAGAAGTGCTTCTTGTCCATCAGAACTGCTTTCGCGCCCCGGTCGATTGTGATGGAATCTATCGAATCCTTGGCGTCAGTGACGTGAATATCTTCAATCGGCTGACTGCCGCGGTTTTCCAATACATACGAACCTGTGCCGGAGAACGATCGGCGTTCCGGGAAAATATCCACATTCACGTCCACTGCCGTCACTTTCGGCTGCAGCAACCTTTCGTACTTTTTGTACAGCCGTTCGTAATCCGCCAGCCGGTCGCGATTGGCCTTCGTAGTGCGGTATTCGTTCAGGACGTGCGTGTTGTAGTAAAACCACGCCCCGCTCGCCCCTGCCAGCAACGCGAACACTATTGTCGCGGGAAGCAAACGCGGCAACCGTGCCCCGGCAACCTTCAATCTCCAGCCAAAAGATTGGTCCGTTCCTCGCCTGGAAAACGCAATCGAAATCACTCCAAGCAACGCTCCAATCCATAGCCAATACGTGATGGACCAGAACAGCCCCTTCACGAAATGCCCGTATCCGTTCAAGTCCGAATAGGTATACGGCGTGATTTCCCCGAACAAATACAGCCGGTTTTCGATCCCATAGCGGTACAGCACCGGAATCAGAACAAAAAATCCGATCACCAGCGCGTGCCCAACAAATTTGTTCCCGATCACCGTTTGCAGGAACAGCGCCAGCAGAATCACCATCAAAATCTGGGGCCAGTAAACCAGGTATAGTTCCTTGAAATAGTGCAGAACTTCGAAGTGGTAGTATCCGGCCGTGGCCTGCGAAACAATGCCGCAGACGAGGACCACTCCGATAAGCAGCGCCTCCACCAGCGCCAGCGCCAGGAACTTGCTCGTAAAATCCGTCCAGTCCCGCAGCGGCAGTGATTCGTGAATCTGGTCGAACCGCACATCCCGTTCCCGCCAGATCACCTCGCCCGCATACAACGCTCCGATAATGATTAGAAACAATCCGGATTGCCCGGAAACCGCCTCCAGCATCAGATACGTCACCGGCCAAACTTCGACTCCGTTCGCATTCCCCGCGAAATGCCCGTTGATCAGTACAAACACGACCATGATGAATCCGATCGCCCAGAACGGCACTTCCCGCACGATATTGTTGAATCGCAGCCATGTCAGGGAACTCAGTTGCTTCCAGGTGGTCCGCCAGCCGAAGTTCTGTCTTACCAGAGGAAGCTCCGCCCACACGATTCTGCGTTGTCTCTTCTCCGACTCTTCTTCTTCCCTCGCCTCACGAGCGTGCTTGCTGGACCGCCGCGACCCGAGCACTTCGGCGGACATCGGGAAAAGTACTATCGTCACCGCCAGCGCCACGAAACCCACTCCCAGCCACACCAGTCGGTTGTAGAAGAACGCTCCGGTCCAATGCACCAGCAGTGAATTCCTCTCCGCCACGGTCCAGTACCGCGTCGTATTTCCGATCACCAGGATTCCCAGCGAATCGAATACGGAAGGCCAGAATCGCTCCAGCTTGTTCGTCGCAATTACGCTGACCAGTTGGATCAGGTACAGTGCGAACAGTGCCACTCCCTGCAGATAAACTACGACGATCCTTCGCGAAAGCGCGGCTACGCAGAAAAACACGCTTCCAAGAAAGAAAATCTGTATCACGGTAATCGAAAGAAATGGCTGCAAATGCCACCAGAAATGCACCGGAGCAAGGCGCGTCCGGTCCGCCCAGGGCATCAGCGTGCCGGCCATCGCCCCCCACATCAGGCCGGAGAAAATCAGCACCGTGATGAAAAACGAGCCGGCCCATCTCCCGCCCAGATACGAAAGTTTCGAGATCGGTTTTGTGAAAAGTATCTGGTAAGTGTCCTGCTGAAAGTCGCGAAGAATTGCCGGGCCAAAAATCGCTGAGATCAGAATGGCGCCAAATGCGGTCAGCTGGACAAAAATCTCGGTGAGCGCGTAGGGGCCGTTCAGCAGCACCTTTCCCGTTCCAATGGGACCGAAATCCCGCACGGATACGGTGAAGAGCGTCATCAAGAATGGAATCATGAAAAAGATATAGGTGGAGACGCTGCGCAGCCTCAGTTTCAGCTCAAACAAGAAAAATTGCCAGAACATGGGCGGTCTCAATTCCTCTCGTGCAGCGCAAGGTTGTGGAAATACACATCTTCCAGGTCGGCATCCGTGGAGGTGAATCCATCTCCGGGCGAACTCTCCGCGAACACGCGCACCTCATGCAATCCACCGATCAGGTGCGTGGAAATCACCGGGAAAGTCTTCTCAATCGCCTCTCGCTCCGTGTCTGTCGCAACGATCTTTTTCCAGGTTTTCCCTTTCAGGCCATCAATCGCTTCGAGTGGCGCTCCTTCCAGCAGCAATTCTCCGTTGCTGATGATGGCCATCCGCGAACACAATTCGCGCACATCCTCCACGATGTGCGTGGACAGGATGACCACCACGTTTCTCCCGATCGAGCTCAGCAAATTCAAAAACCGGTTCCGCTCTGCAGGATCAAGTCCCGCAGTCGGCTCGTCCACGATGATCAACTTCGGATTGGCCAGCAGCGCCTGCGCAATTCCGAATCGCTGCTTCATTCCTCCGGAAAATCCCCCCAGCGCTTTCTTCCGGGCATCCCACAAGTTGGTCTGGTGCAGCAAGGCTTCCACCATCTCTTTGCGTTCGCTTGCTTTCATCACGCCCTTCATCACCGCCAGATGGCTCAACAGGTCGTGCGCAGTCATCTTCGGGTAGACCCCAAATTCCTGCGGCAGATATCCGAGCAGCTTCCGCGTATCGTCCTTTTTTGCCACAAGGTCCAGGCCATCGAGCGTCGCTGTTCCCGCGTCCGGCTCCAGCAGAGTCGCCAGAATCTTCATCAGCGTCGATTTCCCTGCACCATTCGGCCCGAGCAATCCGAACATTCCCGCTTGAATCTCGAGCGTAATGCCGCGTAGCGCCCGCACTCCACCCGGATACGTTTTTTCGAGTCCCTTAATCGTTAGCAAGGTCCGCTCCCTGCGCCTTTGGCGCACTCGTTGTCTTCTATACGATTGAGAAAGGCAAAAGTCAGTGCCCGCACTATACCTGAATTGGCCGCCCCCGTTAAGGAAGGCCACGTCTTGGAGAGCCCTTTGCCTGGTCACACCATCCGGCGCTCGCACATCGAAGAGTCGAGCCGCTTTCTGAGCTTTGCGCGTATAGTGTTTCTTCAACAGGCAGGTCATTGGGGACCTTTTGGACTTGTTTTTATAAGGCGTAACCGTTCCCCCGAACCAGGGGTCTAACAGGGTTGGCCGCAATCGGCTTTTAGCCGGGTCTCTATGGTTGGCGTGTGACCCGCCAAAGGATTATCACTAGACTTTATGTGGATCGTCCGTCTAGCGCTGAAGCGTCCCTACACGTTCATCGTTTTGGCCATCGTGATCGTGCTGCTCACGCCCGTCACGCTTCTGCGCACCCCCACGGACATCTTCCCGGACATCAACATCCCGGTGATCAGTTTGATCTGGAACTATCAGGGCCTCGAGCCGCAGGAAATGGAACGCCGCATCACCTCGAATTCCGAGCGCGCGGTCACCGTCCTCGTCAACGACGTCGAGCATATCGAATCTCAATCGCTCAATGGCATCTCCATCGTCAAGATCTATTTCCAGCCCCGCGCCAATATACAAACCGCCGTCGCTCAAACCACCGCAATTGTGCAAACTATCCTGCGAACGCTTCCCCCGGGCACCAACCCGCCCCTTGTCCTGATCTACTCCGCCTCCACGGTCCCTGTCCTCCAGATCGGCTTGACCAGCGAAAATCTCAGCGAGCAGCAGCTTTTTGACTTTGGCAACAACTTCATCCGCACGCAGTTGGCCACGGTCCAGGGCGCTTCCATGCCCTACCCCTACGGAGGCAAGCAGCGCCTTATCTCCGTGGACATAGACGCAAAGGCCCTTCAGGCCAAGGGCTTGTCACCGGTGGACATCGTGAACGCCGTTGGGGAACAAAATCTGATTCTTCCCACCGGTACGATCAAGCTCGGTCCTCTCGAGTTTGCTGTCGAAATGAATGGCAGCCCCCGGACCATCGAAGAATTGAACGATTTGCCGGTGAAAACCGTGAACGGCGCGACCATCTACATGAAAGAAGTCGCCCACGTTCGTGATGGCTTTTCCCCACAGACGAACATCGTGCGCGTGAATGGGCGTCGCGGCGTGTTGATGAGCGTCTATAAAAGTGGCGCGGCCTCCACTCTCGATATCGTGGACCGTGTCAAACAGGTTCTTCAGGACTACTCAAGTTCCCTGCCTCCCAGTTTGCACATGAGCTTGTTCTTCGACCAATCGCTCTTCGTCCGTGCCGCTATAAAGGGAGTCTTGAGGGAAGCGCTCATCGCCGCATGCCTCACGGCCGTCATGATTCTGCTGTTCCTTGGCAACTGGAAGAGCACGCTGATCATCGCCATTTCGATCCCCCTCTCCATTCTGGTCAGCATCCTCACGCTCAGCGCACTCGGAGAAACCATCAACATCATGACCCTGGGAGGTCTCGCCCTCGCCGTCGGCATTCTCGTGGACGATGCCACCGTCGCCATTGAAAATATTGACCGCAATCTGGCCATGGGCAAGGACACCGTGCAGGCCATCCTCGACGGCTCTCAGCAGATTTCCATCCCCGCTCTCGTCTCCACGCTGAGCATTTGCATCGTCTTTCTTCCCATGTTCTTTCTTTCGGGCGTGGCCAAATTTCTCTTTGTGCCGCTCGCAGAAGCAGTGATTTTCGCCATGCTCGCTTCCTACTTTTGGTCCAGGACCCTCGTCCCCACCATGGCCATGTATCTTCTGAGCTCTGAGGGAGAGGAGCACGCCGAGGCGCATGCCGGAGAAAAAGAAGGATTCTTCCGGCGCTATCAGCAATCATTTGACCGCGCCTTCGGCCGCTTTCGCGATTCCTATCACTCCGCTCTCGAAAGTGTCCTCGATCATTCCAAGCTCTTTGCTGTCTGCTTCCTCGCCTTCTGTGCCCTATCCGGGTGTCTCACGTTCGTTCTCGGCAGGGACTTCTTCCCTTCGGTTGACGCCGGCCAGATTCGTCTCCACCTGCGCGCCCGCACCGGTCTTCGCATCGAGGAAACCGCACGGCTCGCCGACGAAGTGGACGGCCTCATCCGGGAAACCATTCCTCCTCGCGAAATCCAGACTGTTCTCGACAATATTGGCCTTCCCTATAGCGGAATCAACCTCAGTTACAGCAATTCCGGCACGTTCGGCACCGCCGACGCGGAGATTCTGGTCCAGCTCAAGGGAAATCGCTCTCGAGCCACAGCCGACTACATCAACGAGCTTCGCAGGAGATTGCCGCGGCGCTTTCCGGGTGTGCAGTTCTTTTTCCAGCCGGCCGATATCGTCACGCAAATTCTCAACTTCGGAACTCCTGCGCCCATTGACGTTGCCGTGACCGGAATGGATCAGCAAGGCAACTATCTTGTCGCTCAAAAGCTTTCCAACGAAATCCGCCACATCCCCGGCGCCGTTGATGTCCACATACAGCAGTCCTTCGACGAGCCCGCGCTCTTCCTGAACATTGATCGCACACGCGCCCAATCCGTGGGCATGCAAACCAGAGACATTGCGGAGAATGTTCTGGTATCCCTGAGCTCGAGCTTTCAAACTTCCCCCTCCTTCTGGCTCGATCCCAAAAACGGCGTGAGCTACAACGTCGCCGTTCAAGAGCCCCAGTACCGCATGAATTCCCTGCAGGCGCTCGAAAATACACCGGTAAGCGGCAGTTTGCCCGGCGCCGATCCTCAGATTCTAGGCAACCTCGTCAGCTTGGAAACGGTCGCCCGGCCCGCGGAGATCTCCCACTACAACGTCCAGCCGATGATCAATGTCTACGCGTCCGTGGACGGCCGCGATTTGGGCAGCGTCGCGGACGAAGTGGAGAAGCGCGTGCAGTCGGTCCAAAACGAACTTCCGCGCGGCAGCCACATCGTTTTGCGCGGCCAAGTGGCGACGATGAAAAATTCCTTCACCGGCTTGGGCTTCGGCCTGATCGGCGCTATCGTTCTCGCCTATCTGTTGATTGTCGTCAATTTTCAGTCCTGGCTCGATCCCTTCATCATCATCACCGCCCTCCCCGGCGCGCTGGCGGGGATTTGCTGGATCCTTCTCTTCACCCACACAACCCTCAACGTACCTTCTCTGACAGGCGCGATCATGTGCATGGGTGTGGCCACCGCCAACAGCATCCTCATGATTTCCTTCGCCCGCGAGCAAATGGCCGAGGGTAAGAGCCCGCGCGAGGCCGCCCTCCAGGCTGGCTTCGTTCGCATCCGGCCCGTCCTAATGACCGCGCTCGCCATGATCATCGGCATGATGCCCATGGCCATTGGACTGGGCGAAGGCGGCGAGCAAAACGCCCCTCTGGGCAGAGCCGTCATCGGCGGTTTGATCTTCGCTACCTTCGCCACGCTTTTCTTTGTTCCTTGCGTCTTCTCCATCATTCACGGTCGCCGGGAGCGCCGCCGCCATCGTGCTGCTCCCGGAGAAGTCTTCGGCTGAATTCGGTGGAATGAGATAATGTTCTTTCCCGCAAAGGGGAAAGGGAAACTCTGAATGGAAACTGCTGATCCAGCACAGCCTCCGCAAAAGAAGAGTCACCTGTTTCTCTACCTCTGGGTGATCGTCGCAGTCCTTGTTGTCGTTGGGGCCCTGACGATTCTGCTGCGCCGCGCGCAGTATCAGGCTCTCGCGGAAGATACCGAGACTCTGGCCGTCCCCACTGTGGCCGTGATGCATCCCACGGTCGAGAATGCCGAAGAAGACCTTGTCCTTCCCGGCTCAATGCAAGCCTATGTCGAATCCCCCATCTACGCGCGCACCAACGGCTATCTTCGCAAATGGTACCGGGACATCGGCACCCGCGTCAGCAAAGGCGAACTGCTCGCTGATATTGATACGCCCGAAGTGGATCAGCAGCTTTTGCAAGCCCAGGCCGATCTCGCAACCGCCCAGGCCAATGCCAATCTTTCCAAAATCACCGCGCAACGCTACCAGGAGCTCATCAAAACCGATGGCGTCTCCAAGCAGGAAGTGGACAACGCCACCGGCGATTACGCTGCAAAACGCGCGATTGTAGATTCTTCCCAGGCCAACCTCCGCCGCCTCCAGGAGCTCGAATCCTTCAAGCATATCTACGCTCCTTTCAGCGGCGTCATCACCCGTCGCAACGTGGACATCGGCACTCTCATCAACGCCGGCAACACCGGCGCATCTCAGCTCCTCTTCACTCTTGCCCAGACCGATCCCATCCGCGTCTACGTGTCTGTTCCCGAAGCCGACGCCCCTTCCATCCACCACGGCTTGGGCGCTTTCCTTAATCTAACTCAGTACCCCGGCAGAAAGTTTGAAGGCAAAGTCGTGCGCTCCGCTGACGCCATTGACCCTTCCACGCGCACGCTCCTCACCGAGGTGGACGTCCCCAACCCCGCTGGCGAACTCCTCCCCGGCGGTTATGCTCAGGTTCATCTTGAAGTCAAAGTCAGCGGCACTCGCCTGCAGGTCCCGGTGAACGCCCTGCTCTTTCGCGCCGAAGGCCTTCGTGCCGTGATCATTGATTCTTCTCATAAAGCTCATCTGCAAGCCCTCACCATCGGCCGCGACTACGGCACCTCGCTCGAAGTTCTGCAAGGTCTAAAGCCCGACGATTGGATTGTCCTCAACCCTCCCGACTCCATCTACGAAAACCAGCAGGTCAACGTCATGCAACCGCCCCCCGCTTCGCCATCCTCTGCACCGCGATCCAAGCCTACCGGCGGGGTCTCGAAGTGATTCGTTTTGCGAAATCATTCGCTGCACTCCTCCCGCTGAGTGTTCTTGCTCTCTCTACCGGATGCACGGTCGGCCCCAACTATCACCGGGTCTCTGCTCCTGTCCCCGCTCACTGGGATGTCGCCCAGCCCTGGCGTGAAAGTGCTCCCCAGGATTCCCTGCCCAAGGGCCAGTGGTGGACAATTTTCAACGACGATCAGCTCAACTCGCTCGAGCAGCAAGCTCTTGCCGAAAACCAGACCATCAAGGGTTCCATCGCGCGTCTTGAGCAGGCTCGTTCTCTCGCAGCTCTCCAGATCTCCACGGAATTCCCTCAATTCGGCACCGCTCCTACTGCTGAGCGCCAGCGCCTCTCCGGTAACCGTCCCACCAACGGTGTCCCGATTCAGCTCACACCCGCCACGCAGAATACTTTCACTCTTCCCTTCACCGTCAGCTACGAAGCCGATCTCTTCGGCGCCCGCCGCCGCAGCATTGAAGCCGCGCAAGCTTCCTACCAGGCGTCCGCAGCTGATCTCGAGAATGTCCGCCTGCTCATCGCTGCCGAGTTAGCCGGTGACTATTTCTCGCTCCGCCAGCTCGACACGCAAATTGGCATCCTCGATCGCACCGTTTCCGCGCTCAACGAAGGCCTCAGGCTCGTGCAGGCGCGCCACGCCGGCGGCGTCGCCTCCGGCCTCGATGTCGCCCAGGAAGAAACGCTCCTCGACACCACGCGCACGCAATCCATTCTTCTTCGCCAGCAGCGCAAGCAATTCGAGGACGCCATCGCCGCCCTCACCAATCATCCCGCTCCTGATTTTCACCTCTTGCCCCGGGAGCTCGATGCCGAACCGCCTCCCATCAACGCCGGCCTTCCCTCCGATCTTCTCGAGCGCCGTCCCGACATCGCCGAAGCCGAGCGCCAGATGGCCGCCGCCAACGCCCAAATCGGCGTCGCCCGCGCCGCCTTTTTCCCTTCGCTCAATCTCTTCGCCAATGGCGGTTGGCAGGCCGCGGACATCGCCAAGCTCGCCAATGTCTCCAGCACGTTTTGGGCTCTCGGCGCCGACGTCGCGCAAAGCATCTTCACCGGCGGCGCCCGCCGCGCGCAGCAGCAATACGCGCAGGCCGGCTACGATGCCGCCGTCGCGAACTATCGCGGCACGGTCCTCGGCGCTCTTCAGGAAGTGCAGGACAGCCTTACCGGCATCTCGGTCCTCAACGAAGCGCAAACCTCCCAGCAGCGAGCCGTGGATGCCGCTCGCCGCACGCTGGACCTCGCCAACAGCCGCTATGTCGGCGGCCTCGTCAGTTATCTCGATGTCGTCAGTGCCCAGCAGAATCTCCTCGACAACCAGAACGAAATGGCTCTGATCCAGGGCCAGAAGCTCGTCGCCAGCGTCCTTTTGGTCAAAGCTCTCGGCGGCGGTTGGGACGCTTCCAGCATTGCTGCCCTCCAGGTCAAGCCTCGCCTCCGTGACGCCGTAGCCCCTTAGGCCAGTTCCCTTTTCCATACCTGCGCATTCGAAAAACTGGCCCTCTGAGGGGGCCCTCGGCGAAAATAGGCGGGTGTGATTGGCGCCCGGCCGCCAACAACCTGTTTTCGGTTAAAGACGATCCAGCTCGGAAGCTCTGGGGAACTCGGTTCCCCTTGGAGGGCAATGATGAAGCAGCTTTTCTTGGGTCTTCTGTTTCTCGCTTTGGCAGGCGCTCTCGTCGCGGCTCAGCGTCCACAGGACCGCGACGATCATCACGACAACGGCAAGCACAATGGCCAGGTCAAGCATGAGCAGGCCGTCCAACATCACCAGGCGGTCGAACATCATGACGCTGTTGTACATCATGATGCCGTGGTGCATCACGAGGCCGTTGTCCACCGCACCGTCGTCAGGCGCGATGTGGTCGTCCACCACGACTACTCTCACGATCATTTCCGTCCCGGCCACCTCTATCCCTATGGCCGTTACGATCACGTCCGCTCGGAATTCGTCGCCCACAGGTTCGACGTTCGCACTCGTCGCCTTATTCTCGCGGACAACTCCAACTGGGTGGTCGCTTCCTACGACGCTCCTCGTTGCCGCGATTGGGATTGGGGCCGCGATCAGGTCTTCGTCTATGCCGACGATCATGATCCCGGCTGGTACCTGCTCTTCAACGCCCGGCTCGGCGCCTACGTTCACGTCGAATTCGCGGGAATCCATTAAGCTGCGTCGCTCGCCGCAACCGCCCTTCGGTCTGCGCAAATTGTCATCCTTCGGCCTCGCCTTGGGCGAGGCCGAAGGGTCTCAACTTATTTTTTGCGCGGAAATGCCGGACCCGATATTTTAGGGCATGGCGGCTGACGTTTTCGATTCCGGCTATTCGCCCGCCAGATTCTTCAGGAAGAATTTCGTCACGCGGTCCATCAGCACGATCCGCGCGGCCTCGTCGCTTACCCCGTGCCCTCTTCCCGGGAATGGCATCACTTCAATGTATTTCCCGTTTTCGATCAGCGTGTTGATCAGCGTGAGCGTATTCGCGAAGTGCACGTTATCGTCTCCCGTTCCATGGGCGATCAGCAGTTTTCCTTTCAGTCCTGCCGCATGCAGGATCGGTGAGGACGCTTCGTAATCTTTCTCGTGTTCCTGCGGCAAACCCATGTAGCGTTCCGTGTAGATCGTGTCGTAGAAATGCCAGTCCGTCACCGGGCCTCCCGCGAATCCCACTTTGAATAGATCGCCCGCTTCGAACATCGCGTGCAGCGTCATGTGTCCGCCATAGCTCCAGCCCCAGATCCCGATCCGGTTGCCATCCACCCAAGGCTGCGACTTTAGCCACATCACTCCATCCCGCTGATCCGAAAGTTCCATCTTTCCGAAGTGATAGTGTATCGGCTCCTCAAACACGTGCCCGCGTCCCGCCGAGCCGCGATTGTCCAACGCAAAAATGGCGATTCCCTTCTGCGCCAGCATCTCGTGCCATAGGAAAGTCGCCCCTCCCCATCCGTCCAGCACCACCTGCGCGTGAGGACCGCCGTACGTGTACACCAGCACGGGATACTTCTTCGTTGGATCGAAATCCGTCGGCTTGATCAAATACGCGTTCAGTTCCGTCCCATCGTCTGCTCTTACCTTCACAAATTCCACCGGCGATAAGTGGTACTCCGCGAGCTCCGGAACCTTGTTCTCCTCGATCGTCGCGATTCTTGTTCCGTCCGCCCCCAATAATTCCTGCCGGGGTGGCGCCGAGGTGTTCGAGCAAGTGTCTGCGAATGCTGAGGCATCCGGCGCGAACATTGCGTGATGCATTCCATCGCTCTTTGTCACTCGCTCCATTCCCGTTCCATCCACTTTGACCCGATAAACCTGCCGCTCCATCGGCGATTTTTCTGTCGCCGTGAAGTACACTTCTCCCCTCTCTTCATCCACCGCACCCAATCCCGTCACTTCCCATTCGCCCTTCGTAACCTGTCCGAGTTCTTTCCCATCCAGATCGTAAAGATACAAATGCCGGTAGCCGCTTCGCTCGCTCGACCACAAAAACCGTTTGCCGTCTTTGAAAAAATACAGCTCGTCGCCGAGGTTGATCCAGTACGGGTCTTTCTCCGTCAGCAGCGCATGCGTTTTTCCTGTCGCCACATCGGCGTCGAGCAAATCCAGTTCCGTCTGCGCGCGGTTTAGCCGCTGGATCGCCAGATGCCTCGAATCCCTCATCCACTTCACGCGCGGCAGGTACACATCGGTGTTTTCTCCCGTCTCCATCCGCAGCGGTGTGCCTCCGCTCGCCGGTACCACATACACGTGCACTGTGGGGTTGATTCCTCCCGCGACCGGATACCGCTCTTCGTCCGCCTCTCCCGTGTACGAAGCAAAATCCACCAGCGGATACTGGTTCACGTTTCGCTCGTCCATCTCCAGAAACGCCACCGCCGAGGAATCCGGCGCCCACCAGTACGCCGTCGTCAAATCCAGCTCTTCCGGATACACCCAATCCAATTCCCCCTTGCGAATCGCTTCCGTCCCGCCTGAGGTCAGCGCATGTACCTTCGCATCTTTCACACTCACGGAATAAAGATTGTGGTCGCGGATGAAACTCACGTATTCGCCGTTCGGAGAAATCTTCGGATCGGCAAGCGGTTCCTTTCCGGAAACCAGCGTCCTCGGCGTCTGGGTTTTCAAGTCAAACCAAGAAAGTGAAGTCGGATCCGCAAATAGCAGCGCGGAACCATCCGGTGCCCATTCGTACTGCGCCGGTGGATGCCTTCCCAGCCCTGTCGCCTGCGTCGCTGGCGCTGGATTCGCCGGAAGCACCTGCTCCAGTTTCTCCGCCGAAACCAGCTCGTGCTTCTCTCCCGTCTTCACATCCAAAGCCCAAAGCGCCGGCCGCCATCCCTTCCCATGCCCCTCTGCCTCCAAAAACGTCAGCGTTTTCCCGTCCGGCGACCATGCCAGCGCCCGCGCCAGGTGTCCGCTCAAGCTCGGTCCGCCGTAGATTCGAGCTACCGTCAATTCCTTCCCACGCTCCGCTCGCGGAGGCGCCCCATTCGCAGTCACTCCGAACGCAGCCAGCACCAGGACCACGCCCAGAAACGTAGCAATCCTCTTCATTCCTGACTCCATCTCATCCTCCGCTCTCTGCGCTTTTCTGCGTTCTCTGTGTCTCTGCGTTAGATTTTCTCTTTGCTTCCTCTCATTCTGCTGCGCCCTCCTCAAGTCTTGTCATCATCCCGGGGGCCACCGGAAACCCCTTCCCCCCAGCAAGTGCATGTGCAGATGAAACACCGTTTGCCCCGCTCCCGCTCCCGAATTAATCACGGTTCGATATCCGTCGCTCACTTCGCGCTTCCGCGCCAATTCCGCCGCGATTAGCGCCATCTTTCCCAGTAGGGCCAGGTCTTCGGGCGTGGCATGGTGCAGCGAAGCAAAATGTTTTTTCGGGCAAATCAGCAAATGGGTGGGCGCCTGCGGATTGATGTCTTCGAACGCGAAGATCTCATCGTCTTCGTAAACGATCTTCGCCGGAATCTTCTTCGCCGCAATCTTGCAGAACAGGCAATCCGCGCTCATGGAGTCCCGCCTCCAGTCGAGGTATCGTCGAGCCGCACCACAAACGGCGTGAATCCTTCCTTCGCGCGCAACACATCTCCCAGCTGCTGCGCCGCCTGTTCCCCGGAAACTTTTCCCACCCTCACCCTGTAAAACTCACCATCGGCAAGTTCCACCTGCTGAATAAATACTGGCGAATACGTCACGCTTAACCGGTCCCGCAGCCGGTCCGCGTTGTTCTCGTCCCGGAATGCGCCGACTTGCACGGTGAAAAATCCTGCCGTGGGATCGCCTCCGGAAAGCACTTCTAGCCGCACCGGAACCACTCCTGGCCCGATCGCGCCGATCTGCTCCGCTGCTGCTTCCGATAGATCAATAATGCGGTTCGCCACAAAAGGGCCACGGTCCGTGATCCGCACCACCGTGGATTTCCCGTTGTCCAGGTTGGTCACCCGCACCATCGAATTGAACGGCAGCGTCCGGTGCGCCGCCGTCAGTTTGTGCATGTCGTAAATTTCCCCGTTCGAAGCCTGTCTCCCGTTAAACGGCTCTCCATACCACGACGCGTTTCCTTCTTCCGTATATCCGGCTGGCGCGGGATTTTCCGCGGGCTTGCTCCGGCCCGGCCTTGACGGCGCTGCGCCAGGCTCGGCGCTCGTGCTTGCTTTCGCTCCCGCCTCGGTTTCTGCAGGCGTGGGGGATGGGGTGAGCGGAGGCGGTTGGCTCCCCGCTACGGGGCGGCGTCCCGCACAGCCCGCAATCACCAGAGCCGTTGCCGCAAACATTATGAATAATGGCGGGCTCTTGGGCAATCGCGTCACATTTCTCCCGGATTATCTTGGATTTTTTTCTTGAGGCTGGCCCGCTCGCGCGGCTCGCCGTTCTTCCAGCCAGCCCGCCGCTTCCGTCAATTTCTCGGATACCTCGCGCAGGAATTGCGCCGTGCGCTTTTCGCTCTCGGGCGCCAGTTCTTCTTCCACGAACTTACGGAGTCGCGAGAGTTCTTTGTCCAGTCGCTCTCCCATTTCTTCAAAACTGTCCATATCCGAGTGCCCCGCGAAAATTCATTTGCAAAACGGTCTTTCGAAGCAATTCCGGTATTATAGAAACGCTTCAGGTGCACCGCAAGGAGGCGTGTTGGCTCTTCCGTATCGTTGGCAATGGCGCGTCGAGCGCTGGAAAAATTCCTTGCGCCAAATGTTCGGGGGCGGAGAAAAGCAGCAGCCTCGCCCAAAACTCTGTCCCGCCTGCGGCGCTCTTGTTGGCATCCACGCCACGAAATGCCATGAGTGCGGCACCAGTCTGCGATTTTCTCTCGCTGCTATCAGCAAGAGCCTCTCTATCAGTTTCGGTGGCCGTGCTCCTGTCACTACCGCCTTGCTCGTCGCCAATCTTGCCATGTTCGGCATCACCTATCTCGCCATGGTCGCTCAGGGGAAGGCGGGAGGCCTGAGCATTCTTTGGGGCATGGACTCGGTAATTCTGATTCGCTTGGGCGCCAGCTTTCCCTATTTGATTTTTGTCCAGCACGAGTGGTGGCGCTTGATCACCGCCATGTTCCTCCACGGCGGACTCATTCATATCGGCTTCAATCTTATGGTCCTTTGGGATTTCGGCCCGCCGATCGAGGAGCTTTATGGCTCGGCGAAATTTATCTTCTTCTACGTCTTTACCGGCGCGGTCGGTTTCCTGCTTAGCGCTGGCGTCGGCCATTTTTCCATCGGAGCCAGCGGCGCCATTCTCGGACTGATTGGCCTTCTTCTCGCCGTCACTTCAAAACGCGGCGGCGCCTACATGC
Organism: Candidatus Acidiferrum sp.; assembly: GCA_035516615.1. Lineage (GTDB taxonomy): Bacteria > Acidobacteriota > Terriglobia > Acidiferrales > UBA7541 > Acidiferrum. The sequence continues at coordinate 3,468 of DATJAD010000115.1, read as the reverse complement.
ACCAGTTGCGCTCCCAGTTGATCTATTCGATCGTCATCCTCTTCGCCCTCGGCTTCTTCATGGGCATCGTGGACAACTGGGCGCACTTTGGCGGTCTAGCTTCCGGCTTTCTGCTTGGAAAATTCACGCCGGATCGTGAACCAATGACTCCGGGTGAAAAACAAGTCGCGCAACTTCTGGGCTGGCTCGCGGGTCTCGTGGTCATCGCCAGTTTCGTTCTCATGTTCATGCACTACCGCGATCAGTACCCCTTCCTCAATCGCTAGCGCTGCCCTCTTTCAAACCCCGTTCGAACAATGCCCTGAATTCTCACGCGCTGAGTTTTCGCGCCGTGGTGAAGGAATAATGAAATCCTGAAATTGTCGTCACCACGGCCACGAGATACATCAATCCGCGTCGCAAATCCACGAGATACGCATCCGGATAGGCTGCGGTTAGCACGGCCACAAAAACCAGCACGATTTGAAAAAATGTCGTTGCCTTCCCCAGCAAACTTGGCGGAAACGGCCTGTAACCCGAAATCAGAATAATGACCGCCGCCACCATCAGCAGCAAAACATCCCGGCTCAGCACCATGATTGTCAGCCACCACGGAATCTGTTTTTCCATCGCCAGGACCACGAAAGAAGATGAAAGCAATAGTTTGTCCGCGATCGGATCGAGATACGCCCCGAGCGCGGACCGCTGGTGCATCCTGCGCGCGAGCATTCCATCAATCGCATCGGACAGTGCCGCGATCGCCAGAATCAGCAGCGCCCAGCGGTATTTTTCGTAGGAGATCAGGATCAGAAAAAACGGCAGGAAGCCGAGCCGCAGAAGCGTGATTTGATTCGGAACCGTCCAGATGCGGGCTTTCATTGCAGAAAGAATAGCGCACTTCGAACGTATGCGTCAGAACGATTCAGGCGAAATTCTCCAGGTAATCGGCCAGCGAACGCCCCACCTTCCGCGCGAAAACTTCGGACATCGAAGGAATCGAGCCCGACGGCTCGTCCAGCGCGATGCGTTCGACGCGAATCATCGGGAAAAAAAGCGTGGGCAATCCGATGTGATCGCCGTCGGGATCGTTGATCTGATTCACGAAATGATCGAAGGAATTCAGGTCAATGCCCCGGATGGTGACCCCGGAAGAATTGAGGGAAAGGAGTTCGCCCCAGATTTTTTCCTTGGGCGAGTGCAGGCTCACGACGACGATCGAATGTGGATCCATGTTTTGCGTGCCGGTTCGCGAATAAAGTATCGCACATTCTACGCCGGCATGACCGCCGGACCTCCGGGTGGAAGCAAGAGCTTTGGTTCCGTCAGCGATTGTACTTGTTCGAGCGTAACATCAGCTGCGAGTTCCTGAAGAAGCAAACCTTCGGAAGTGATTTCGATGACGGCGAGTTCCGTGACGATGTGATCCACGACTTCCACTCCCGTAAGCGGAAGCGAACACTTTTTCAGGATTTTCGGTTTGCCATCTTTCGTGGCGTGTTCCATGGCGACGAAAACGCGCTTCGCTCCCGCGACAAGATCCATCGCGCCGCCCATTCCTTTTAACATTTTTCCGGGCACGGCCCAGTTCGCGAGCGTGCCTTTTTCGTCCACTTGCAACGCGCCGAGAACCGTAAGGTCAATGTGGCCGCCGCGAATCATGGCGAAAGAATCGGCGGAAGAAAAATAACAGCAGCCGGGAATTTCGCTGATGGTTTCTTTTCCCGCGTTGATCAAATCCGGATCCACTTCGGAATCGAGCGGATACGGTCCGACTCCGAGCATCCCGTTCTCCGATTGCAAGATCACGTCCATGCCTTTCGGAACGTAGTTGGCGATGAGCGTGGGCATGCCGATGCCGAGATTGACGTAGAAGCCGTCGCGAAGTTCCCGCGAAATTCTTCGCGCAATCCGGTTTCGTTTTTCTTCATCGGTCAGTGACATGGTTCGATCATCCCAGTTTCACATTTTCCTCACGGTGCAGCGCTCGATGCGCTTTTCGTAATGGGGACCCTGGAAGATGGCGTTGACGTAAATGCCGGGAGTGTGGACCTGATCGGGAGCAAGCGCGCCGAGTTCGACGAGTTCTTCGACTTCGGCGATGACGTAGTCGGCGGCGGTGGCCATCATGGGATTGAAGTTGCGCGCAGTCTTGCGATAGATGAGATTGCCCCAGCGGTCGCCTTTCCACGCTTTGATGAAAGCAAAATCGCCGCGAATGCCGCGCTCGAGAACGTAGTTGCGGCCATCGAATTCGCGCGTTTCTTTGCAGTCCGCGACCATGGTGCCGAAGCCCGTTGGTGTGAAGAAAGCGGGAATGCCGGCGCCGCCAGCGCGGATGCGTTCCGCGAAAGTGCCTTGCGGATTCAGCTCGAGTTCGAGCTCACCGTTGGTGACAAGCTGCTCGAAGAGTTTGTTTTCGCCGACGTAGGTGGAGACCATTTTCTTGACCTGGCGCTTTTCGAGCAAGACGCCGATGCCGAAGCCGTCCACGCCGGCGTTGTTGGAGACGATGGTGAGATTTTTCGTACCTTTGCGCTGGACGGCGGCGATGAGATTTTCGGGGATGCCGCAGAGGCCAAAGCCGCCCATGAGGATGGTCATGCCGTCTTTAAGATTGGCGATGGCAGCATCGGCGGAAGTGACGCACTTGTCCATGGACTTTTCCTGAGTTCGTGGCGTGTCAGGAAGTTGCAGCCACTTGGGAGGCAGTGTACCCCAGGGCTGAGGGAGCCGGGAAGAAGAAGGGCCGATTCCCGAATTGCGAAAGGCTGGGGGTATCCCCACCCCCGGTGTTTTTGCGCAAGAGTGCGCAAACGATTGAAAGAAAAAGAGTTGGAAGAAAATTTCATTTTGCAAGAGTGCGCAAAGAGTGCGGAAGATTATGAAAACAGAGGGGTTAGACATTGCAGGATGAGCGTCAGGAGGAAATCGTAAGGAAGGAAGCGGCGAAATCGAAGAGCCGGGGAAGTTCACCACAGAGAGCACAGAGTTCACAGAGGGCACCTTTCGGCTGCGCTTAGGGCAAGGAGAGTTTGCGAGGAGGGGACTCGCGTTCGGGGAGAGAGCGATGGAAGGGGCAGTCAAATAAAACATATACTATTATAACATTGATGTCAATGGAGATTATGGTACCGTTCGAACGAAAGGAGCTCCTTCTAGCTCAGGGGCGGGAAACGCGTTGGTAAGGCGCGAGTTGGGGGCTTACTGCGGGGCGAATCTTTCAGACCATTCGCACCTTAATCAATGCGGCTTGAAGGTCTTGCCGGTTTCCAGCAGGGTTTTCAGGCGGGAAAGAATGCGTGGCCATCCATCGGCGCAGGCAGAGTAAGTGGGGTCATCCTCGGCCCAGTCGTCATGCGTTACCGTTACTTTGGTGGCTTCGGTCTCGGGTAGCAGTTCGATTGTCGCGCGTGATGCCTTGTCATTTTGGCCCATTGCGAAGGTGTACTGAAAGACTTTTGGCGGCTCAAAACGCAGGACTTTTCCTCG
>DATJAD010000114.1:0-3623 GCA_035516615.1 Candidatus Acidiferrum sp. | reverse complement strand
CGAGATGCGCGCCGCCGACTATGACGATTGGGTCACCGAGACGCGATCTGCGGATGGCAAACCGAGGCACGGCTTGAACGGCGACATTCTGGTCTGGAATCCCGTCACGCGGCGCCGTCACGAACTCAGCTCCATGGGAATTCGCGTCAACGCAGAAACGCTGCGCAAGCAACTGGAACTTACGCACCAGTTGGATTTCCTCAGGTTTCCCTATCATCAGGCGATCGTTCGCAACGAACTGCCGCTCAGCATTGGAGGAGGCATCGGCCAGTCCCGCACGCTGATGCTTCTTCTCAAAAAAGCGCACTTGGGCGAAGTCAGCGTCAGCGTGTGGCCGAAGGTCCTGAAAGAGATGTGCGCGAGGAAAAATATTTTCGTGTTGGAGTGATGGTCTTCATCGCCGCGTCACGCAACGGCCCTGGAGCCTTTTTGGCGACTAGAGCAAGAAGCTTTAAAGAAGCTCCCTGTGGACGCTTTTCGCCCCGCTCCCATGGACTCACCAGGCCGGTAGTCACATTGTGATAGCGTGCAAAGACTGCCTGGCTAGCACCCTCTCGCAATCGCAGAGCGCGGATCTCCTTGGGTTTCAGCGGCCGAACCGGCGTGAGCCACAGATCATCGAATGCACGCATTGTACGCCTGTCCATGACTCCGGCGGCGTGGAGCCCAGAAGCAGAATAGGGCGCGGACGCGGTCATAGTCTGGGATACCGGCACATACGAAACATCGGATGAAATGCCCGTCGAGCAACAGCTTGCGCGGGGCGAACCCAAGGTGACGCTTCACGGGCGGGTTTGTGCTGATTCACAGCGGTAAGCGCTCGACGATCCCGTCCCAGAGAAAAACGCTGACTGTTGGTTAAGCACCGGGATGAATTCATCGACCCTGCTCTCAGCGGTCGAACGGTAGCCCGGATTGCGGCAGGCCGCCCGGCCAAAAAGCGCAAGACACGTCATCTCTCCTTGCCGAACAAATGGCGCAACTCGTCCTTCGCCCGCATTAGGACGCGCTTTTGCTTCGCGGACAAACCTCGGCCCGCCCGGTTGATATAGAAGTTCAGCATCGACATCGCCGATTGAAAGGGCGATGCTTTGCGCCTGCGGCTTGCCTCGGCGGATCGCTTCAGCGACCGTGCGACCCGCTTCGGATCGGACCAAGTGAAGCCTTCGTGTTCCAGGTCGAGCGCATTGCTCGTCTGAGTCACACGGTGCGACCAGCGGTTTGCGGGTTTATTCTCGTGAGTCATAGGTCAGAATCCCTCCCCACGTGCTCTTGGTTCCCCAAATACCGGAGCGGAGAGCATTCCAGCGGGACGATCTGGCTGTCGTCTACCGTCGATTTGGCGGCGTGGCGCTTCCAGGTTCCCACGAATGGGTCTGCTGCCACGAGTGCAGCGGAAAGACCCAACAGAGCGAATGTGGGTCTTGCCGATGGCATGGCATCCCTCCTTGTGGCCGGGAAGTCTACTCGCACTGACCGGAAATAAGACCGTTCAAAAACGTACGCTTGGGCTCCATTTGTTCTCATTCTCACTGGAACCATCGCCGAGAGGTTATGCAACGTACATGCGAAATGAATATCGTCTTGAATTGGTGTCCTGGATCATTCACACTCGACTACGTAGCCACTGCAACCAAAGGCCCGCTGGACTAACCATCCAGCGGGTTTTTTGTCTTTCGCTCTATTAGGCGAGAGGAGGGTTGTCAATGGCTCAAAAGAAATCCGGCAAATGTGCGCATCCGGGATGTGAATGCCCGGTGGCAGAAGGCAGCATGTATTGCAGCCGCTACTGCGAGAGCGCGGGCACTTTATTGTCCATCGCTTGCAATTGCGGACACAGCGAGTGTGCAGGCAGCGAGGCGGTGGGGGCAGCGCAGTAGGCCTTAGCTAGGGAGTCGAGTTCCAGATGTCCCTATGCCACTTCCCAGGAGCCGTCGGGATCCTGCTTCCAGACGACGATGTACTTGACAGAGATTTGCGACGTGCCGCTCTGTCCCGGTACCGATCTCATAGGCCCCGTCGCCGAGCATCTCGGCTTCGACACGGCGAACGCAACATAAGTTGCGCACTTTCTGTCCTCTCTCTAAACGATGCCGTCTACCTTGGGATTCAGTCAAGCTTGTGCGGCGAGTCGATGCTGCACACAGGCTAGCCGTGCAGTGGCTCTGACGCAAAGGGATTGCGCTTTGGATTTGGCATCAATGGCACGCTTCAATTTACCGCGCGAGTAGGCCGCTGAAGAGTAATCTGCAAGCATCAGCGCCACTCTTAGTTCGTCCTGCGCAAGCTCCAACTCTTGCGGGTTAAATCCGTACTCGAGTTCTTGTGCAGTCAGCGTCATTCCACACGTCCAATCAGTGCTTTTTATTAATGTCAGTGTAATTACAACCTAACTCATGCAACGGACAATAGCAATTACGTATTCAGGTTATGGTATATATCTATCGTAGAATCAGACTGATACGCGGACAGATACGCGGCTACTTCGGGGCTTTGTTGCGCCTAGTGCGCTTCAACGGATCGGCAGGCTGGTAGTCGAGTTCGCGCGAGAGTACCTCCACCAGCCTGGAGAGCGTCCGGACGCGAGCCCAGTATTTGTCATTTCCTTCGACCAGACACCAGGGGGCGGTTCGGGTGCTCGTCTTCACCAGCATCTCTTCGACGGCCTCCTCGTAAGCGCCCCATTTATCCCGATTGCGCCAGTCTTCCTCGGTAAGCTTCCAGGCTTTATAACCGATCGCTTGGCGCTCCTCGAACCTGCGAAGCTGCTCCTCGCGTGAGATATGAATCCAGAACTTCGCGAGAATGGTCCCGAAGTCTCTCAACTGGCGCTCAAAGGAATTGATTTCCTTGTAGGCCCGTTTCCATTCCTCCTCAGCGGCGAAGCCCTCCACGCGCTCTACCAGCACGCGGCCGTACCACGACCTGTCGAAGATCGCAATTTGGCCGCGCTCCGGAAGCCGTCGCCAGAAACGGTAAAGGTAGTGGCGCGTCTTGTCTTCACCCTGCGGCGCCGCGATGGGGTAGACCACGTATCCGCGCGGGTCCAGCTTCTCTGTAATTCTTTTGATGGCTCCTCCCTTGCCGGCGGCGTCCCAACCCTCAAACAAGATGACCACGGGACGTTTTTGTAAGTAGACCTGGTAGCCCAGCTCGCGGAGTTGGATCTGGCGCCGCGTCACTTCGTGCACATAAGCCTCGCGATCGAGAGTGCGGGTCAGATCAAGAGTCTCCAGCATCAGAGCCTTTCCTTGGAGAGCGAGTCCATGGCCGCGCGGAGCTGGGCGTCCTTGGCGTCCGCCGCTTTCGGCGCTTTGCTGCGGGGCGGCGCATCGGGGCCCAGGCGCTTCTCCATAGCGCCAATGATGGTCTCGAAGATTTTCTTCCGCGCGTACCACTTGGAGGTGGCCTCCACAATGATCCACGGAGCGAATTCGGAATCGGTCGCCTCGAGCATCTCCTCGGCCGCGTCCAGATAGCGCCGATATTGCTTGCGGCGGGCCCAATCGGCGGGAGAGACGCGCCAGGCTTCCAGCGGATCGGCTTGGATGGCGCGGAACCGGTCCTTCTGTTCCTTTTTGGAGATGTGCAGGAAGAATTTCACGATGATGGCTCCGTCGTCG
>DATJAD010000113.1:0-18460 GCA_035516615.1 Candidatus Acidiferrum sp. | reverse complement strand
GACGCGAAACTCCTCCGTTCCCTTTCCAACGATGACACGGACCGCCGACTGCGCCGTCCGCGGCAGTTCATAATAGTGAAGGTTCGATCCGGGCACTGCCCTCAGCGCAGTCAGAATTTCAGCCTCTCCCTGCGCGCGCGGGCCGTTTATGCTGAGGTGATCATAGGGGCTATCCAACCACGCCTCGATTTGCGGTCTGAACAGGTAGATGGACCCGGTGATGCCGAGCCAAATTACGAACGGTATGCAGAACAAACCCGCGTAGAAATGCCAGCGCCAAACAGTTCGATAGCTCGGCCATGCTTTGGTTAGGTTCGAGTTTTCGATGTCAGTACCCATGAATTTGCCCGCTTAAAATCTCACTTGCAATTCGGTCGAGACGTTGATCGGCGAGCCAGGAAAGATCACGAGGGGTGTATTGCCAGATTCAAAATAGTGCCGGTTCGTGAGGTTGCGAACGTTTACCCCAATTTTATAGCGCCTCTCGTCTTTCTGGGACGGGCCGAACACGTAGCTTGCCGACGCATCGACGCGAACGTACCCAGGGAGTAGTACATCATCTGAAGGATCGACGTAGCGGTAGCTGAGTGCTTGTACGCCTCCGCCGAAGCTGAGCCCCGCCAATGGGCCGTGCTGGAGTTCGTAAACCGTCCAGACGCTTCCACTGTGCCGCGGTGCATTCTGAAGGATGCTTCCGGTGGAATACGTCGGGTCTGAAGCGACTAGTGCTTCGTTGTATGCGTATGTGAAATTAACATCCCATCCCGGAAGAATTCGTCCGGACGTATCGAATTCGATGCCTTTTGACCCCACCTCTCCGACTTGAATCGAAGCAAGGGGATTGCCGGGATTCGTGATCAGCAAATTGGATGCGCGAATACGATAGAACGCCAGAGACGAAGAAAGCCGACCGTGAAGTTCAGACGTCCGGACACCGACTTCGTATTGATGACTGGATTCGGGTTGAAACGGCAACCCGTTCGGGCCGAACTGCGCCGCAAGAGTCGGGCTGAAACCGCGGCTATAGCTTGCATACAAGGAGAGGGATTGCAGGATTTGGTAGGTCGCGCCAATCCGTGGGAGAACCGAAACGTTGCTTTGCCGATTGTGGGTATCGTAGTCGATCTCGTCATACGTCTGCGTGAAGCCTTCGAAACGGGCTCCAGCAAGGATCTTTAGTTTGGGAATCAGCGTGATTTGATCCTGAATGTATCCCCCATGTGTCGTGAGCCTAGTGGTTCCATCAATCGGAAAGTAGTCCGGAGACGAAGGATTGAAGAAGTAGGTCATCAGCGTTGCCGCATTCGGGAGGGTCGCGCTAAAGGGAACCGGGTTATAGAGGTTAATCGGCGGCGCGTCGCTAAAGACCGCATCTTGCACGACGGATTGCTTTCCGTACTCAAATCCAACCAGGAAATTGTGTTCGATTGATCCAGCTTTGAAGATTCCCGTAATATCGCTCTGCCAGTCATAGAATCGAAGCGGATAGGCGGCATTTTCGTCGTACCGATCCAGCAGCGTCGGATCATTGGGATCGGGCCCGGCCAGGCTGGTATCGAGGTAATTCCAATCAGTCACGGTGGCCCGGAAGCGGCTCCGCAAAACCCAGCGCTGGTCGAGGTTACGCGAGAAATCTACGCTGCCAGTCCAGTTCTGAAGAGTCGAATACTGCCAGGGTTCCCCATAGTAGTTGCTGATCGGCACTGGAGCGGGACGATCTCCCAGTGATGGGATGCCATAGTCTGTGGTGGTCCTGCCATGCAGGTATTCGACGAGAAATCGAATCGTAGTCGATCCGTCAGGCTTCCAAGTCAGCGCAGGTGCAAGAAAAAACCGTCGATCATGGAAGTAATCTCGGAAATTGGAGGAATCCGCAAATTCTCCGTTTAGGCGATAAAACAACTTTCCACTGCCTGCTATTGGGCCAGTAATGTCGAAGGTTGGTCGGACACTGCCGTAACGATCTCCTTGAAATGAAATAACCGCGTGGGTTTCCGCCAATGGCTCCTTCGTAATTAAATCGACGATACCGCCGGCTGTCGCCCTCCCGTATAGAACTGATGAAGGTCCTTTCAGGATTTCAACCTGATCAACGTCGGTCATATCTGAGGGAACCATGCCGTCAAACTCAAATCCGTCACGATAATAGTTACTGAATATTCCCAAGGGTAAGCCGCGAATGGTCAAGGCGTTTCCAATGTCCCCGGCGAAAAGCACATCGCGGTTTACGCCGCTGATATCTTGGGCTGCATCGGCGAAACGGACGATTTGCTGACTTTGGATTAGGGCCTGATTGGCCACGCCGACGCCCTGCGGTATTTCATTAAGTGGGATGTTGGTCTTAGTTCCGACCGATGATTCATCGGTGAGGAAAGATCCCGTTTCGGCGGTCACAGTGACTTGCTGCCCCGGCCCAGCCACTTTCATCTGGACGGGAACCTGGACCTCGGCCTGCCCGGTCACCACAGAAATGCTCTTATTCACTGGTGTAAAGGCGGACCTTTCGACCTCAACGATATAGTCACCGGGCCGAATGTCGCGAAAAACGAAAGCGCCACTATCGTCTGTCTTCGTTTCCTGAAGACGCACAGCGGAGTTGTTCAATAGTAGTACTGTTGCGCCTTGTATTGCGCCGCCTTGCTGATCAACGACTTGTCCCTTGATGCTTGCCGTCCCGCTCGTTTCCTGACCGTAGGCGATCGCAGCCATTAGGAAACACATACTGCACAGAAAGCCCCTCCGCAAAAGCTGAACTCGCTGTCTAACGAAAAACCTGAATAAACGCGTGCACACGGTGCCTCCTAGGCACATCGCCAGAATTTGAAGTTGTTCCCTACGAATTCAATGGCTGGACAACGAGCGAGGAGGCTGGTCAGGAGGCGAGATCGATCGAACCAGAATCGGTGCCGCGCGAACCACCACAACGGGAGCGTCAATCGGCGGTTGGTAAAGCCCAGTCGGTTCGACCGGCACAATGCCTTGGAGCGCGACTGGAGGAAGCATAGCTTGGCTCGGTTGGCTAGGCGCGCACACACAGGTCACGGGCGACGAATAAGCGCCCTGGCACGGCATTTTGTTGTGCTGTGATTTATGGCTTCGATGCATCGGGCACATTGCGCCGCCACAACAACAGCAAGCTTCGTTTGATGGGCAAATGGTCGCGGCCACGACTCCCCCAAAAGGCGAGAGGAGAACGCACAGCAACACCAATGCGTGAACTCGCTTCAACACGATGCGCCGTAGTATAAAACTGTTTGCGACCCGAAGACAACCCGGTGTTCCAGCCAGCGCCAATTCGGATGGTTGCGGGGGCGCCGAAGTTGTTTATGCAGATGAAGTTTAAGTTGCGGGGGTCAGATTTGAACTGACGACCTTCGGCCCTGAGTCCCGGTGGATTTCCGGGGCTCGCAGGAAATTGTCAGCCCGACTCTCCGGGCTCATAACCCCGCGCAAATAAGAAAGGCCGGGCGCCTGATGCCCGGCCTGCGGATCTCAAATTGGTTGCGGGGGTCAGATTTGAACTGACGACCTTCGGGTTATGAGCCCGACGAGCTACCAGGCTGCTCCACCCCGCACTTTCACTATAGCGGAGATGCCCGAAGCCGTCAAATTTTGGGAATACAATGCGGTGGAATTTTCGCTGTGCAGTTCACCACGAACTGTACGCTGTACCCTCAAATGGCGAGACCTGATCGGAACTCGAATGCACGTCGGTAATCCCGGTTGTGGTCTGATCCGGGCTAAGAATCACATCCTGGAACACGGGCACCCAATCTTTCTTTTGTGTGATGGGGTCGGTCGGCACATCCCGGAGATATTGCGCAGACACCAGATCGTCCAGCGATTGCGGCGCCGCCTCTTTGTCCAACGTGTAGCTGTCGATCGCCTTCCTCATTTCCTGCAAATCCGAATGCAGCACAGCTTCGCGGGCGCGCAGCACCGCTTTGCTGTAATTTGCCGCCGCGATCCCAAGCAAGATGAAAATGATGGTGATGACGATCATCAATTCAATGAGGGTGAACCCGCGGGCGCGCAGATTGCGCCTGAAGCGTGAAAGGGAATTGCCGTTTCCAGGAGAAATGTTCATCGCATCACCAATCCGCGTAGCGCGTTCCGTCCAAAGCGGTCGCCTGGGACTTGGAATACACGTCGAAAACGTCGTGGCCTCCCCACGACGTTGAATCCGGATCGTCTTGCACGGAGCGCAATCCCCAATCCGCCTGGCCGGTCATGGGGTCCACGGGAATCCGGCGCAGAAAGCGAATCTTGCGATCCGTGCCGATGGGAACGCCGTCAACGAGCGTCTCCAAATCGGGAGGATAGCCTTCACTGCCCACTTCCGTGCGAATCAGGTTGCGGTCCGCCAAATCCTTGTATCGGTCGATCGCGTCGCGCATTTCCATCAAGTCCCGGTTCAGCTCCGCTTCCTTCCGCCGCATGATCGAATAGCGCGCGATCGGCATTGCCGCCGTCGCAAGAATCACCAGAATCGAACAAGCGATGATGAGCTCGAGCAGCGTCATCCCAGCTTCGCTGCGCAGCCCTGATTTGCTCGATAGCCGGTATCTCCTCATCGCAACAATGCCGGATCCTTCCTCATACTTTGGACTATGGCTGCACCTGAATCGTTGCTTCGCCCGTCAGGAGCGGGATGGGCCTTTGTTGCGAATCCTTCGCATTCACCTGCACAATCGAAAGAGTCGTCGTTCCTGGCGCGAGCCCCTTGACTACCACTCCCAGCAGCGTTCCGCTTCCGCTGACTCCTGGCGTGTTCGGCTGCCGCGTGGCCGAGACGATCGCCTGCCCGTCTTTCTGGTTCACTTGCTGCACCAGGGCAATCTCCTGATTTCCTCCGGAGAGAAAGGTCCCGTGTTGTAATTCCTCCACGCTGATCACTGCAGGGCTGTACTGCAGAAGCATCGGAATCGAGAACAAATCGTTCACGTTGTCCACCACGATCCCCAGCGTCGCCGTTTGTCCCATCTTCAAGGTCAAAGTCTGAGGCTCAAAGTGCAGCCGCGGCCCCTGGCTCTGCGCGGCATTCATGCCTTGTCCGTTTGGCTGAGCCTCCGCCGGATTCGTTCCCGCAGGCACACCTGTCGGCGCCGTCGTCTGCGCCTTCGGAACGGCCGGTTGCTGTACCGGAGCCCGAATTTCGCTCTCTTTGCGCGTCTGAATATTCTGTTCGGACCCCGTATAAATGGGCCTCAGATCTTCCTTCGTCCAATCGGGCAGCCGCACAATATGCGGAATGACGGCAATCAAAACGTCGTTCGTCTGATGATCGGTCTTGTTGTCCGCGAAAAGATACTTGAGCAGCGGAACTTGTGCCAGCCCAGGCCAGCCATTCAGCGTCTTGCTGTCAATCCTTTGGAACAATCCGGCAAGAATATTCACCTCTCCATCCTTCAACCGCACTTCCTGCTCGGCTTTGTTTTGCCCGATCACCGGCTGCTGGATTCCGCCAATCGTTGATGTGCCCGTCACTTGCGAAACTTCAACTTTCATCTTCAGGCTGATTTCGTGGTTCAGGTGCACGCGCGGCGTAATGTCCACGTTTACACCCACATCCAAATACTGAAACTGGGTGTTTACCAGTGGATTCACCGCCGTTGTCCCAACTCCCACGCCAGCCTGGAAGCTGCCTGTCGCGATCGGCACCCGGCTCCCGATATTAAGTTTGGCGTCCTGCCCGTCCACGGAGCGAATCTCCGGATTCTGGATGATTCTCGTCTCCGTATCGGTCAGGATCATGTTCGCTGTCGCGCTCGGCAGCGTCACGCTGTAATAGTTTGCGCAGCAGTGGAAGCCCGAAAGCGGCACCGTCGGCGTGGTGGCTGTCCCCGAGCTGCTCGAGCCCGAACTGCTGGACGTGGAGGTTCCTGTGAAGCTGATCGCTGCCGATTGTCCGGGCAGGATGCCCAAATCGCGCAGCCGGTCCGTGCTTGCGGACAGCACTTCGACCTGGATCACCACCTCCGGCCGCGCCTTGTCAATATCGCGGATCATCTGCGCCGCTATCGCCAGCTTGTCCGGCGTGTCCCGGATAATGATCGCGTTCTCTGAATTCAATTGCTGCACTTTGGTCAGGTTTAGCACTTGCCGCAGCCCGTTCGTGATCTCCGTCAAATCCTGCGGCTGAATGGTATTTGAAAGATAAAACGTTCTCACCACCTGTTCGTCGTAATCCCGGTGCTTCTGCGCCTGGTCCGGAATCACGAAAATGATATTTTCTGTTTCCGGCCTCCAGAACGACTTGCTTTGGAAGCTCACGATGTCGAGCGCCTGCCCCAGTGTCACGTTGTTCAGGTCCACGGACACGCGCCGCGCCGTAAAGTCCGGATCGAAGACCACGGACACTCCCGCCAGTTTTGCGATTGTCTCGAAAACAATCTTGGCGTCGTTCGTCATTTTCAGCGTTATGGGCGCCAGGGAGAGCGGCTTCAACTCCGGTGGTCCCGAGGCCAGTTCATTCTCCTGGGATTCCAATGTGGATTCCGCCTGCTTTTCCGCCGCTTGCGCTTTCTCCGTCATTAGGTCCAGCGTGGTGCGCAATTCCTGCGCCGCGACCGGGCTGGAAGGGTCTATCGTGAGTGCTCTCTGAAATTCCGCGGCCGCTCCCTGCAAATTGCCGGACTCGCGCAGACGCAACCCCTGCTTTACATGAAATTCGCCCGCGTCAAATCGTGCCTGATTTAATTTGATTTTGAACGTCGCGTTGTGGGGATCCGCGTCCAGCGCCTTCTGGTAATACTGGACGGCGCTGTCTACGTCCTTCAGGTCCTCTGCCTTTTGCCCTTTGCTGAAGTCGCTATTGCCTTTGGGGCAGCCCGCCGCAAACAGTCCCAAGCTGGCGCAAAGAAGCAATTTACCCCATCGGCGCATCGGTTCTCCGTTCACCTGCTATAAATCCTCTGCAGTCTAGCATCGGCTTAGAACCCTCACAAGGTAGGCCGGGTTGGCTGTCTTGCATCGGATAACTACCCATCGCTATAGTGGAGGGCTGTGGCCAAGCCAGGGAAGCCGTCGGGAAAGCCCAAGGAGCTTATTGTCGCGCAGAACCGCGCTGCTTCCTACAACTACCATCTTTTGGAGCGTCTCGAGGCTGGTATGGTCCTCCACGGCACCGAAGTTAAGGCCTTGCGCGAAGGGAAAGCGAACATTCGCGAGGCTTATGTCGAATTCAAGCGCGATGGCGCCTGGCTTTCCAATGCGCACATTGCCCAATATAGGCCCGGCGGGCCCTGGAATCATGAACCGCTCGGGTCTCGCAAGTTACTGTTGCATAAGAATGAGCTCTATAAGCTCGCTGGCCGCGTCCAATCCAAAGGTTTAACAGTCATTCCTCTGCGGATTTACTTCCGCGACGGTATCGCCAAATGCGAAATTGCCCTGGCTCAGGGCAAAAAGCTCTGGGATCGCCGCCACGATGAACGCAAGAAGGAAGCTCGCAGGGAGGCCGACGAAGCTATGTATCGCAACCGGAGGCGATAATTCACCATGCAGATCACGCTGGATACTAAACCCTGCTCCACGCTCGAGACTGAAGCCCTTGTCACCTATGTTTTCGAGGAAAATGATCCCATTCGGGGACGTCTTACCGATCTCGACAAGGCCACCGGAGGCTTGCTGAGCCGCCTCGCGAAAAGCGGCGAGATCACCGGAAAAACCCTCGAGTTCACCCTCCTACACGCTCCCGGCGGCCTCAAAGCCGCGCGCTTGCTTCTGGTTGGCGCGGGTAAACGGGAGCAATTTTCGAGCGCCGTTCTCCGCAAAGTATCGGGAGCCGCACTCCGCTTCCTCAAAGCCCGTTCCGTCGCGCGCTTCGCCTTTCTTGTGCGCGAGAATGACGCCACCGAGGACTTCGCGCAAGCCATCGCCGAGGGCGCCATCGCCGCGAACTTCGAATCCGACAAGTACAAAACCGAGAAAAAGAACGGCAAGACCGTTGAATCGGTCGCGATCGTCGGCTATTCCGACTCCGAAAAAACCGCCGGCGAAAAAGGTCTCGCCCGCGGTGTCACCATCGCCGAGGCTCAGAATTTCACCCGCGATCTCGTCAACGAACCTTCCAACAAGCTCACTCCGCGCATCCTCGCGGAAAAAGCAGAAGCCATGGCCCGTTCGACTGGCCTCGCCGTAGAAATCCTCGATGAACAGAAAATCACCGATCTCAAAATGGGCGCGCTTCTCAGCGTTGCCCAGGGCAGCGCCGAGCCTCCGCGCGTCATGGTCATCACCTATACGCCCGCCAATCTCAAACCCGGGGCTCCCGTCATCGGCCTCGTCGGCAAAGCCGTCACCTTTGACACCGGCGGCATCTCCATCAAGCCTTCCGAGGGCATGGAAAAAATGAAGTACGACATGGCCGGCGGCGCCACCATGCTCGGGGTCATGCGCGCCCTCGCTTCGCTCAAGCCCAACGTCAAAGTGATCTGCGTCGTCCCCTCAACCGAAAACATGCCCGGCGGCAAGGCGCAAAAACCCGGGGACATTCAAACCGCCATGTCCGGCAAAACCATCGAAGTGCTGAACACCGACGCCGAAGGCCGCCTCATCCTTGCCGACGGCATCCACTTCGCCAAGCAGCTCGGCGCCACGCATCTCATTGACGCCGCCACGCTCACCGGTGCCGTCGTCGTCGCCCTCGCTAACGTCAACGTCGGCGTCTTCGGCTCCGATCAGGCCTTCACGGACAAACTTCTTGCCAGCGCCAAATCCGCCGGCGAAAAAATGTGGCCGCTTCCCACCGACGACGAATACCGCGAATTCATCAAGGGCACCGTCGCAGACATTCAGAATATCGGCAGCGGCAAAGGCGGCGGCGCCACCATCGGCGCCATGTTCTTGAAGGAATTTACCGGCGATACTCCGTGGATTCACTTGGACATCGCAGGCACCGCCTGGAACGACGACGCCAAGCCCTGGCTCGCGAAGGGCCCCACCGGCGTTGCCCTCCGCACCCTCATCCATCTCATCTCGTCCTTCTGATCTCCTGTTCTTGTCTGCATCGTAGGGGCACGATCCATCATGCCCCCGCCTCGTCTTGTGCAGATCAAGTGCTTGTCATTCTGAGCTTGCCTGCGTCAGCAGGTGAAGCGAAGAATCCCTTTTCCCTCCGTTCGACCCCAACGCGCCCCTACATCTTCTCCGGCGCCTCGATCCCCAACAGATCGAGCGCCCGCACCAATTGCGCCTCCACCAATTCCGTCAACGCCAACAAAAACGCCCGCTTCTGTTCGTCCGTTTCCGACAAAATGTGGTGCTTGTGATAAAAATTGTTGAATCCCTGCGCCAACTGAAATGCGTACTTCGCCACAAACGCCGGTTCCTGCCCGCTGATCGCTGCATCCGCCGCGTAATCCAGCGCCCCGGCGTGTGACACCAGCTCCCACAGCGCCGCTCCCTCCGCGCCGCTCAACATTTTCCCCACCGTCTCCCGCGCCAACTCAACCCTTGTTGCAGCCGCCTCCACTCCTTTTCGCCGGATTCCGCGAATCCGCACCACCGCATATTGGCAATATGGCCCCGTCTCTCCCTCAAAACTTAATGCATCCTCGAAATCAAACGCGATAATCGCCGTTCGCGTGTATTTCAGCAGGAAAAATCTCAGTGCGCCCACCGCGATCTTGTGCGCCGTCGCCTTCTGTTCTTCTTCCGGCATCTCCGGATGGCGCTGCTTCACCTCCGTCAGCGTCGCTTCTTCCAGCTTGTCAATCAGATCGTCGGCTTTGACGCCCAACCCCTTTCTCCCGCTGACTTCGATGTACGCTTTCTTCTCGTCCTCCGCCGAAAACTCGTAGCCCAACTCTTTCGCGCAGCGCGGCGTGAGCGCCACCACTTCGTACGAAAAATGAATGGAATTCTCCGCTTCCTTCGCGTGCCCCAATGCCCGTAGTCCCGCCGCTACCACGTTCTGCAAGTACGATTGCCGCGTATCAATCACGTTGTAAACGCGCGTGGCCGGCTCGCCGAAATGTGGCGCCGCCGGATCGCTCTTGAATGTCGTTGTTGTCCACAGCGGCTTTGCCGTCGGTGCGTCTGGCCATCTCCGGTATTGAAAATCCTTCCCCAGCAATCCGAATTTCCAAAGTTGATAGGCGATGTCCTTCCCGACGTACGTCACCGTCCCGTTCGAACGTACAATAATCTTGTCCTGCGCATTTTCTTCGTCTTCCTCCTCTTCCGCTGCCTCCGAACTCTCCGTTTTCTCCGCCTTCTCTGCGTTGGCTTTTTCCTTCTTCTCGTCTTTCCACGGCATCACCCAGCATCCCGCCATTTTCCCCGTCGCTGCCAGGTGGATCGCTCCGGAGTCCTTCAGCATCGCGAACGCCGCATCCCAAAACTTCAAGTGCAAAATCTCGCTCTCGCGCGCTAGTAAATCGTATTCGATTCCCAGTCTCGCCATCGTCCTCAGATGCGTGCTGACAATCGCATCCGCCACCACCTGCGCCACTTCCGATTCTTCTCCCCGGTCTTCTTCAATTGCTCGCAGTGTCTCGCCGCGCAATTTCGCTGTCTGCTCCTTGTTCTCCGCAAAAAACTGCGTCACTTTCGCGTACAAATCCCAGCAGTAGTAATCAAACTTTGGTTCTCTTGCCAGCATCTTCACGTTCACCGGCGTCCGCTTCTCCATCGTCAGCAGCCCGATCACCACGTCCGCCACCTGCACGCCCGTGTTGTCAATGTAGTTCTGCACCTGCACTCGCTCGCCTTCGTGTCGAAGGATTCGCGCCAGCGTGTCGCCAAGCACCGCGTTGCGAACATGCCCGATGTGCGCCGCCTTGTTCGGATTGATGCTCGTATGCTCGACGATGACCTTCTCATCCCGCTGTGGAATCGCGTGGCCGTGCGCTTCTTCCTGCGCGTTTTTCCAGAATTCGCCCCGATCAAAGTACGCATTCAAATATCCGGCTCCCGCCACTTCCACTCGCGCGATGCCCGGAATCGCGCCGAGCCCGACGGCAATTTCCTGCGCGATCTGCCTCGGCGCCCGCTTCAGCCGTTTCGCCAGCTCAAAACAGACCGGCGACGCCGCCTCGCCCATCTCCAATTTGGGCGGCCTTTCCAGCACAATCGCCAGTTCCGCTCCGTACTTCTCGCGAATGTGCTTCGCCAGCGCCTCCCGCAGCCGTCCTGTCAGTTTCAGATACACGCGTCTTCGCTCCACATAGAAGTCTCTCAGTATAGGAGACTCTCGTCGCCGGTTACCAGCAACGGCCTCTATGGGATAGAATACGGCTCAACTTTTTTGACGGAGATGCCATAAATGGCACAACCAGCCCCACCTCCTCTCGCTGCTTTTCCCCGGATTCCCGCCGGCGCACTGTATCGGCGGCTGGATTTTGCATACGGATGCTTTGTCTGGGTGGCCCTCGTGGTCTGCGGTGTTCCTCTTTTCGGCATGTTGCCGCTCAGCTTTGATACGTGGCAGGCGCTTGCCATGCTAGTCGGATTGCCTCTGGCGATAGGTGCCGTCGGCGGTGGAGTCACCGGTACTGTTCTTTCTGTTGTGCTTTGGAGAGAGTGGCCGCTCGCGATTATGGCTGTGGCCAGCATTTCGATGCTCTTGCTCTTCCTCGGCAACGATCAATGGCACACCGTGAGCGATCGGACCGAGCTCATCGGCTGCAGCGTCGCCACGGCAATTCTTTTTTTCTTTTGCGCCCGCTGGTTCCTTTTTCGCCGCCGGCAAGTAAAACGTAAACAGCTCGCCGGTGCCGATTCATAACCTTGGAGGATCCATGAAGCTGATCGGTCTGAGTCTATTGGCCATGGGAATCTGCCTGTCGCCGGCTCCATCCCGGCGCGGAGAGAAAACGGCCAGCATTCCAGGGCTGCCCAAATATTCCGCGCAATCTTCATCGGCACTGACGGGCGAATCCGGCCCCGCGCAACCGGCGCCCCAAATTCTGTCGCTAACAAAGGCCCTCGCTGGAGAATGGATTACCCAGGAATCCTATGAGCCGATTTTCATGACGCCCACCGGCGGTGTGGGACGCGGCGAGCAGGTCTTTCGTACTGGTCCAGGGGGCTTTGTTCTGACCGAGGAATACCACTCGAAAACTCCCGCTGGAGAACTTTTTGGCTTCGGCGTTATCTGGTGGGATGAGTCCAAAGGTTTGCAGCACCTCTGGTGCATCAACATCTACCCCACCGGATGCGAAATGTTTCCCCCTCCTCCGCAGCCCGGACCGCAATGGGATGGCAAGCGTCTCGTGCTTCACCTGGAAGGAGAGCAGGACGGAAAGAAGCTGGTGTGGCATGAAGTGATCTCCGACGTAACATCGAACTCCTTTACCCAAACCGCCGACATCAGTGAATCCGGCGGACCGTTGAAGCGCTGGTTCACGACTCACGCTGTACGAGTCACAGTTCCCGCGCACCAATGATTCCTCGCTCGTCGCCAACAACTTCTGTGGTTTGACACATTTTTCTTCCGCCGATAGTATCAATCATCTGGTGGTGCCGCGCTGCGCCTCACTGGAAACTCAGGGCATTCTGATGAAACTCGCGTATTTTGATTGCTTTTCCGGCATCAGCGGCGATATGACCCTCGGCGCTTTGGTGGACGCCGGAGTTTCGCTCGATCACCTGCGCGATGAACTTCGCGGCCTGCAGGTGTCTGGCTGGGAGATTTCCTCGGAAAAAGTTTGGAAGAACGGTATGTCGGCCAGCTATGTCCGCGTGAAAACGGAAGACCAGACCAAGCATCGCTCTCTTAGCGCGATTTTGGAGATCATCAACAATTCTTTGCTCGACGCCCAGGTTAAGGAAAAGGCTGCCGCCATTTTCACCAAACTTGGCGAAGCTGAAGCCTCTGTCCACGACGTCCCGCTTGAAAAAATCCATTTCCATGAAGTCGGCGCGGTGGACGCCATCGTGGACATCGTCGGCGCCTGCATCAGTTTCCGCGCGCTGGGCATCGAGAAATTCGCCTGCTCTCCGCTGAATGTCGGCGGCGGCACGGCAAAAATGGCCCACGGTGTTTTGCCCGTTCCCGCGCCCGCAACGGCAAAGCTTCTGCAAAGTAAGCCGACCTATTCAAACGGCGTGCAGAGAGAACTCGTAACTCCGACCGGCGCAGCCATCGTCGCCACGCTTTGCGATTCGTTCGGTCCCCAGCCGCCCATGACGGTTTCCGCCATCGGCTATGGGGCCGGAACCGCCGATCTCGAGGGCCAGCCAAACGTCCTCCGCATCATGGTTGGCGAGGCCGCCGAAAAAGTCGTTCCCGGTTTCGACGAAGAGATCGCCGTCATCGAAGCCAACCTCGACGACATGAATCCACAGATTTACGGCTATTTTCTGGAAAAAGCGCTCGCCGCCGGCGCGCTCGACGTTTACACCACCCCGGTGCAGATGAAGAAAAATCGTCCCGGAACGCTGCTCACCGTTCTTTGCCGTCCGTCGGAGACAAGCGCGCTCATGGAACTGATCTTCGCCGAAACCACCACTTTCGGCGCGCGCACTTATCGCGCGCAGCGCCGCGCCTTGCCCCGGGAATCCATTCGCGTCCACACGAAGCACGGGGACGTCTCCATCAAGCTTTCGCGCGTCAACGGCCGCATCCTGCACGTCGCGCCCGAATTCGAGGATTGTCGCAAACTGGCTGTCGAGCAAAATGTTCCG
This sequence comes from Candidatus Acidiferrum sp., assembly GCA_035516615.1. GTDB lineage: Bacteria > Acidobacteriota > Terriglobia > Acidiferrales > UBA7541 > Acidiferrum. The sequence goes on along the minus strand of DATJAD010000113.1, from coordinate 4,828 downwards.
CTGCAACAGGTCATTAACGAGGCTCTGCGCAGCTACGAAGCAAGCGGCAAGGCAAAATAGTTTTCCATCGAAGCGGAATCGAGAGAAGCATGCCGGCGCAAAAACCGAAATACTACATCACCACGCCGATCTATTACACGAACGGCCTGCCCCACATTGGCCACACCTATTCGACCATCGTGTGCGACACCATTCGCCGCTTTAAGCGTATGCGCGGCTTTGACGCCGTCATGACCACCGGCACGGACGAGCACGGCATCAATGTCGAGCGCGCCGCGAAGAAAGCCGGCATTCCAGAATCCGAATTTGTCGCCAAAATGGCTGCGGTCTGGAAGCAAACCTGGGACGATCTCGGCATTCAAGGTGACGAATTCATTCGCACCACCGATCTGAAGCACGCCCACACCGTGCAATGGCTTTTTCGCCAGTGCCGCGAAAACGGCTACATCTATCCCGGCCACTATACGGGCCAATACTGCATCTACGACAACGCCTACGTCAGTGACGCCAAGCCCGGCGACAATTGTCCCGATTGCGGCCGCCCGCTCGAAACCGTCACCGAAGAAAACTATTTTTTCAAGCTCTCGGCTTTTCAAAATGTGCTTCTCGATTTCTACAAAAAGAATCCCAATTTCATCCAGCCCGAGGCGCGCCGCAACGAAGTCATCAGCTTCGTCGAAGGGGGTTTGAAAGACTTGAGCATCACGCGCACTTCCATTCGCTGGGGCATTCCCGTTCCCGGCGAGGAGCCTCACGTTTTCTACGTCTGGTTCGACGCGTTGACCGCCTATCTCAGCGCCGTCGGTGGCCCGAATTACGAACAGCGCGGCTACTGGCCCGCCGACGTGCATCTCGTCGGCAAGGAAATCATCCGCTTCCACGCCGTCTACTGGCCCGCATTCTTGATGGCGGCGATGCTCCCTCTGCCGAAACAAGTCTGGGCGCACGGCTGGCTGCTGATGGACAGCGCGAAAATGAGCAAGTCCAAAGGCAACGTCATCAAGCCGCAACCTATCGTGGACGTGCTTGGCATGGATGCTCTTCGTTATTTCCTCCTGCGCGAGGTCGTCTTCGGCCAGGACGGCAACATGAGCTACGAAGCCATCGTGCAGCGCTACAACAGCGATCTCGCCAATGGCCTCGGCAATCTCGCGAGCCGCACCGCCGCAATGATCGAAAAGAATTGCGCGGGAAGCATTCCCGAGCCCGCAAATGTCCGGCCGCAGGACAGCGCTCTTGCGAAAGAAGCCCAGAACGCCATCGGCGATTCGCTCGAATATTACGAATCGTTTTCCTTTTCGCGCGCGCTCGAATCCATTTGGGCATTGATCGCCTCGGCGGATAAATATCTCACGCAGGAACAGCCCTGGGCTTTGGGAAATTCCATAGCGGACCAGCAGCGCCGCGCCACGATTCTCTGGACTTCCGCGGAAGTTCTGCGCATCGTCTCCGCCCTTCTGCATCCCGTGATTCCCGAAAGCACCGCGAAAGTCTGGGCTCTGCTCGGCCAGCCCGGAAGCTTGGATTTGTTCGAATTGGACGGATTGCGTTGGGGTCAGCTTGCTCCCAATACGCCCCTCGGAAAATCCCAAACACTTTTCCCGCGATTTGAAAAAGCGGAAGCCATAGAAAGGATCGAAGCAATGGAAAACGAAGCACAGAACGCGCCGAAACCAGTTTCGGCTCCCGCAGCGTCGGCAGCCGCTGCTGCTGCGCAGCCGGCCGCAAACGAGAAAATCGGCATCGAGGATTTTGCGAAAGTCGAGATGCGCGTCGGCCAGATCAAAACCGCCGAGCGCATTGTGGGCGCCGATAAATTGTTGAAGCTCACCGTCGACATTGGCACGGAAATTCGCCAGATTTGCGCGGGCATCGCGCAATTCTACGAACCCGAAAAACTGATCGGCCGCAAAGTCATCGTGGTCACCAATCTCGCGCCGCGAAAATTGCGCGGCGTGGAATCGAACGGCATGATCGTCGCCGCATCCGTTGGTCCGGAAGGCCGCCCCGTTCTTGCGAGCTTTCTGGAAGATCCGGAAGTTGGCGCCAGGCTGAAGTAGCGGCACGATACATCGTGCTCACGACATTTCCGCACTAGCCCCGATAAAGCATGGAACTGATTGATTCGCATGCCCACATTGATTTCCCGCAATTCGCGGAAGACCGCGAAGCCATGCTCGCTCGCGCGCGTGCCGCAGGAGTGCAAACTCTGCTCGCCGTGGGCACCGGGCCGGGCCCGGAAAAACTGGATGCGGCGATTCCGTATGCGGAAGCCCACGACTGGATCTACACCAGCGTCGGAATTCATCCCCACGAAGCAAAAGAAGTCACTCCCGCGCATCTCGTGGAACTCGAGCGGCTGGCAAAACACCCGAAAGTGATCGCATGGGGCGAAATCGGCATCGATTATTTTTACGATCACTCTCCACGCGATGTGCAAGCTCGCGTCTTCTCCGATCAAATGAGACTTGCTCGCGCGGCAAAACTCCCCATCATCATCCACTGCCGCGACGCCTGGCCCGACTGCCTCGACCAGATCGAGAGGGAATGGAAATCGAGCGGGTTGGGCGGCATCCTGCATTGCTTTACGGGAACTCTTGATGAGGCGAAGCGCGGCCTGGAAATGGGCTTCCTGATTTCTTTTGCGGGGAATTCGACCTATCCGAAAGCGCAAAATATTCGCGACGTTGCGAAAGTTCTGCCAATGGAGAACATTTTGATCGAAACGGATTCTCCGTATCTGGCGCCTCAGGCGTACCGCGGCAAACGAAATGAGCCCGCCTACGTTGCGGAAGTAGCAAAGACCCTTGCCAGTGTGAGAAACTTGTCGCCGGAAGAAGCCGCTTCCAGGACGGCTGAGAATTTCCGGCGCTTCTTTCGCCTCGAGCGGCAGGGTACAGCCACAAACGCCGGGTCCCAAGCGAATTGATTTTGGCCCGCAGGGCAGGAGGAACGACATCGCGCTTCTGACAGTCAAGGAGATTTTCGATCTGGTTCGCGACGATCTCGCGCTGGTCGAACAGGAGCTCACCCGGCAGAGTGAAGGTGCGTTCGAGCCGGTGGCGGAAATTACCAGCTATTTGCTCGGCGGGGGAGGGAAGCGCCTGCGGCCTGCTCTTTTGCTCCTGGCAAACGGCTACGCGGGCCAACGCAGCCTCGGAGCGATCCGCCTTGCCGCCGTGGTGGAATTGCTTCACAGCGCCACCCTGATTCACGACGACGTGATAGACAGCGCGGACACGCGGCGCGGGCGTCCTTCCGCGAATTCCCGCTGGGGAAATCACCGCAGCGTGCTGGCGGGCGACTGGCTGTACATGCAATCGTTCCAGATGGCGCTCGAAGAACGCAATTTCCGCATCCTCGACATCCTGATTGACCTCACCCAGAAAATGGTGGAGGGCGAGCTGATCCAGCTTGCGAAGATCGGGCGCATTGACGTGACGGAGGAGGATGCGCTGAAGCTCGCGACATACAAAACCGCATGCCTTTTCAGCGGCTGCGCGCGCCTCGGCGCGGTGCTGGGTGGGCTCGAAGGCGAGGAAGAAGAAGCCTTGGCAAGTTACGGCCGCTATGCGGGCCTCGCATTCCAGATGGTGGACGATCTTTTGGACTTTACGGCCTCGGCGGAGCAATTGGGCAAGCCGGTGCTGAGCGATCTCAAGGAAGGCAAAGTGACGCTGCCGCTGATTTATGCGATGGAAAACGGGCATCGCCACGCGCGCGAACTTGTCGCGCGAGTTCTCGAGGAGAAGGAATTTGAGAGCGTGCGCCCGGAAACGATTGTCATGCTGGTGCAGGAATCGGGCGCGCTCGATCGCGCGCGCAACTTGGCGCACGATTATGCGCGCCGCGCGAAAGCGTGCCTCAATGGCCGCAGCGATTCCGAATTTGGCCGCGCGCTTCTCACGTTGCCGGATTTTATCCTTGAACGCGAAAACTGATTTCGCGGCGCCATGCTGCCTTTCAAGATCGTCTATCATCCCCGCTACGATTTGAATCTAGGTCCCCACGTTTTCCCTTCACAGAAATTCCGGCTGATTTACGAAATGCTCCTGAGCGAAAAAATCGCGGAGCCGCAGGATTTCCTGCAGCCGGAGCGCGCAACGGATGAAGATTTGCTCCGCGTGCACACAAAGGAATGGGTACACAAACTGAAGAGCGGCACGCTTACCGCAAGCGACGTGATGAAACTCGAAATGCCGTACTCGCCGGAACTTGCTGAGGCGGTGTGGCTCGCGGCGGGAGGAACCATTCTTGCCGCGCAATGCGCGCTGCGCGACGGGTTCGGCTGCAACCTGAGCGGAGGATTTCATCACGCGTTTCCGAATCATGGCGAGGGCTTTTGCGCGATTCATGATGTGGCCGTGGCGGTCCGCAGGCTGCAGGCGGATGGAGCGATCCGGAAAGCGATGGTGATTGATACCGACGTACATCATGGGAACGGAACCGCATTCATTTTCCGCGAAGATCCCACGGTGTTCACGCTCTCGATTCATCAGGAGAACAACTATCCGGGGCACAAGCCGCCATCGAATGTGGATCTGAACATGTGGGATCGTGCTGGCGATGAAGAGTATCTGGGCGCGCTGCTTCCCGCGTTGGAAAAAGCGCTGGACGAATTTCAGCCGGAGATGGTCTTTTACGTGGGCGGCGCTGATCCGTATTGCGAGGACCAACTGGGTGGGCTGGATTTGAGCAAGAAAGGCTTGCAGGTGCGGGACCGGCGAGTATTTGAAGAGGCGCGGAAACGAGGTATCCCGGTGACGACCACGCTGGCAGGAGGTTACGCGCGGAAGGTCGAGGATACGGTGCGGATTCATGTGAACAC
>DATJAD010000112.1:0-16487 GCA_035516615.1 Candidatus Acidiferrum sp. | reverse complement strand
ACGATCATTTCGGTGAGGAACTTGAGCGTTTGCATTTCGAGGGGATCGTCCTCGAGGTGGCGGCAATCGGAGGCGATGCGCAGGCCGAAAGGGATTTCCTCGGAAGCGGTCTCAGTGACGGGAGCGGGAGATTCACCGGAGACTTCGACCTCGCGTTCCCATTCGAGAGCGACGAGGGTCCAGCCAGCATCGTGCATTTTGGAGAGATATTGGGCGGTGGGGAGAATGGTGATTTTTTCGCGGATGCGGTCAATCTTTTTCATGGGAGCCTCCTGGACGGCTTCGGCAGACACAGACACTCTAGGCCATTGGACGAAATAAGGGCAATTCCGTAACCGGCACTGCGAAGGACCTAAGTGGCGCGATGGTCATGAGTTAGCAAGGAGGTCGCGTATTGGCGGCATGCAAGAATGTCCGATCATGGGATTTGGGTGTCGCGCGAGCGGACAGTGAGCGGAATCATAGCTTGGTGACGTTGATGTAGTAGAGGCCGGTGGCGACGGCGAAATCGTCTTTGTTGAGCGGTGTTTTCATGGTTTGCCATTGGGTCGTCGGATGGATGATTTGCCAGTGGTCTTTTTCGCCGACGCGGACGGGCATGGCGAAATCCGGTTCGTCGGCTTGCCAGCAGTAGGAGATGGTGCCGTTGGCGTCGTCGAATTTGAGTTCGAGAGTTGGAATGGCGGTGTGGCGGAGATACTGATTGAAGATGGGCGTGAGATTCATTCCGGTGTGCTGATTGAAATAGGCGACGACGTCCTCGGTCATGATGTTCTGATACTTGAAGTGCTGGTAGAAACCGCGGATGAGCTTCCACCATTTTGCGTCGTTGTTGACGACGCTGCGGAGCGTGTTGAGAAAAAGAGCGCCCTTGAAATACTGGTCTTCAGGAGGAGTGGCGTTGATGCCGCGCTCAGTGATGATGGGGCGCTGATTCTTCACCTTGAGCTTGTAGGCGTTGGCGTACTTGAGGGCGTCTTCGCGGCCCCAGCGATATTCGACGTAGAGACATTCGAGATACGTGGCCCAGCCTTCGTGAATCCACATGTCGGAACGGTCGGCGGCGCTGATGCTGTTGCCGAACCATTCGTGGGCGCTTTCGTGGATGATGATGAAATCGAATTTCGTGCTGATGCCGACGCCGGTCCAGTCGCGATCCAGATAGCCGTTGGCGAAATGGTTGCCGTAGGCGACGGCGCTTTGATGCTCCATGCCGGCGTAGGGGACTTCCACGAGTTTGTAGCCGTCTTTCTTGAAGGGATAGTCGCCGAAATAGTGTTCGAAGGCGGCGAGCATGCCTTTCACTTGCGTGAATTGCTTTTTGGCTTTTTCGAAATCTTCGGGGAGGACGTAGTAATCGAGAGGGAGGCCGCGGAAAGAATCTGAGAAGTGGACGTAGTTGCCGATGTTGAGCGCGACATCGTAGTTGTTGATGGGATAGTGGACGAACCAATCCCAACGGGTGTAGCCGTCGCCGAGATCGGTTTTGCCCATGAATTTACCGTTGGAGACGTCCACGAGGCCGTGGGGAATGGCAACGCTGATTTCCATGCTTTGCACTTCGTCGCGCCACTGGTCTTTGTTGGGCCACCAGACGCTGGCGCCATCGTCTTCACAGGAAGTGTAAATCCACGGATGACCGGAGGGATCGGTGCCGAAAGTGAAACCGCCGAAGCGGCCGGTGTGTGCGGGAGTGCCGGAGTAGTAGAAATCAATCGAGTAAGTGCGGCCGACGCGCAGGGTTGATGGGAAATCCACGAAGACGGCGCCAGAGTCGCGTTCGTATTTGAGCGGCGTATTGCCAAGGAGAATTTTGTCCACGTTGAGGTTGGGATAGAGATCGAGTTGGATGCGCGTGCCGTCCTTGAGCATCTTGAATCGGATGGTATTTTTGCCCCTGACGAATTTTTTCTCGGGATCCACGCGGACGTCGAGATGGTAGAAGAGGAGATCGTTGTTGGCGCGGTAGGGGCCGTAAGAGCCGCGAAGGATGTCAGCGCGAGTTGGGACAGGGGCGGGCTGCTGAGAAGCGCGTGCAGGCTTCGCGGCCGACGCAACGGCAAAGAGCAGTAGAGGGCAAATGAAGGATCGCGACCTGACCAAAAGCCGGTGGATCATTGCGCTCCTGAGACGAAGCTGGACAATGGATTCATTTCCGTCTGGAATTGTGCCACACAAAGAAGACCCCCGCAGATTTGAATGCATGCTGAATAATTCGCGGCCAATGGATTCAGGATCGCGGCAATTCGTCGAGCGCCTGGGCGAGGCGATTAAGACCTTCGGCGAGCATGGAGGTTTCGCCGCCAATGCCGATGCGGAAATGATCGGGCCGTTCGAAGAAATGGCCGGGAACGACGCTGGTTTCGTACTTTTCGCGCAGGAGATTGCAGAGATCATCTACGCGGCCGGAGAGAAGACGCGGGAAAGAGGTTGTGCCTGTCTCCGGCGGAATTGCCAAAAGGTCTTTGCGCGATTCAAGAAAGGCGCGGAGAAGCAGGCGATTGGCTTCCAAACGCGCCCGAGCGTAAGCAGCGATTTCCGGAAGATGATCGAGGGCAATGACGCTCAACTGTTCCACGAGATGCGGGGGATTTACGCCGAATAGGTCGTCGAGATGCCACATGCGATTGGCGAGAGGCGCAGGGGCGAGGATCCAGCCGCAGCGGAGACCGGAAAGCCCAAAAGCTTTGGTAAGGCTGCTGGTGACGATGAAATTCGGGCCCAAATGAAAGGCGGAGCGCGCTGCGGGATCGAAGCAAGTGTCCAGATACACTTCGTCCACAAGAACAAAAGCGCCGCGGCTTGCGGCGAGCGAACCGATGGCACGCAGTTTTTCGGTTGGAGTGCGCGCACCGGTGGGATTGTGTAATTCGGTGACGGCGACCAGCCTGGTGCGCGGCGTGATGGCGCGCTCGATTTGGCGCGGATCGAGATGGTATCCGTCTTCAAATCGGCGCGGGAACCTGCGAACTTGCGCGCCGAGATAATTGGCGACCGCGAGCAGAGGCTCGTAAGCGGGCTCCTCGATCAGGACTTCATCACCCGGGCCGAGAAGAGCCGCGAAGGCGAGATGATTGGCCATGGAAGTTCCGGTGGCTGCAACGACGCATTCCACGGGAACGTCCCAGCGGCGGGCAAGGCGTTCCTGCAAGGGAGGATAGCCGTAGGCGCCGGGAGCAGAGATTTCGAGATCGCTCAAGTTGACGGGGAGCTTTGCGAGTGGGTAGCCATCCAGGCCACTGGTGGCGAGATTGAAGCGGGCCTCCGAATGAAGCTTGGCCCACTCAAGATAAACGGAACGCGACTCCTGGCGGGATAAGGTCAAGGTTGGCTGCTCCTTTTCGACTTTTGGCGGCTCCAGAGAAAATACATGGGAATTCCCGCAAAGAGAATGGCGAAGCCGACGACGGTATTGCGCGGATAAGTGTAAATGGTGTTGAGGACAACGGCCCAACAGGCAAGGGCAAAGAATAGGGTGGTCCAGGGATGGCCGGGCACGCGAGCGAGGCCGCGCGGCGATTCGGATTGACCGGACCGCGATTCCCTGCGGCGAAAGACGAAGAGGCAGGTTGCGGTGAGGCCGAAAAAGAGAAAATCCATGGAGACGACGTAATTCAGGATCTGATCGTAACGGCCGGACAGGGCGATGATCGTGGCGGCAACGCCTTGAAGGGCGATAGCGAAAACGGGAACGCGGTGGCGGGGTTCGAGCCAGGCCATGGAACGGAAGAACAAACCGTCCTCGGCCATGGCGAAATAGACGCGCGGAGCGGTAAGAATGGACTGGCTGAGGAAGCCGAGCGTCGAAATCGCAATGCCGACGGCAATGAGAGCCGCGCCTTTCGATCCCCAAGCGGCGAGCATGACGGCCGAAGCAGGGGTGGTGGTGGAAGCAAGGCGCGCAGGGCCAAGCACATAAACGCAGACGAAATTCACAGAAAGATAGAGAGCGATGACGCCGAGGACGCCGGCAACGAGGGCGCGAGGCAGGTTCTTTCGAGGTTCGCGGACTTCCTCAGCGACAAAATTGGCGGTTTGCCATCCGCCAAATGCAAAAAGGACGGGAACGAGCGCGGCGCCCATTGCGGTGAAGAGGCCGAAGGAAGGCGGGCGGTCGAGCAGACGAAAATGTTCGTGGGCGAAAGCCGCCGGATTCCCTGGCCGAGAGAGATACCAGCCTCCGCAGGCCACCAGGCCCGCGATGGCAAGAATCTTCAGCACCATCAACAGACTTTGCACGGCGGTGCCGGCACGGACGCCCAAGCAATTGATGAGAGTCAAGCCAACGAGAGCGAGCGTGGCGATGAGCCCTTCGGCGAGGTGAAAACCTGTGAGCTCGAGAAAATATTTGGCGAAAGTGACGGCAACGGCGGCCATACCGCCGGTCTGGATGACGAGCAGGAGGACCCAACCGTAGAGAAATGCGAGCGCGGGATGATAGGCCTCACGGAGATATGCATATTGGCCCCCGACTTTGGGCATGCGGGCGGCAAGTTCCGCCCAAATAAAAGCGCCTAAGAAGGCAATTACGCCGCCGGCGGCCCAGGCGCCGAGAATCAAGAAAGGGGTGTGGACCTGGCGAGCGACGACGTAGGGGTTGATGAAGATTCCGGAGCCGACGATGCCGCCCATCACGATCATGGTGGCGTCAAAGAGTCCGATGCGAGGCGCGAGATGAGCTCTTTCGCTTTCCTTCGCGAAAGCCGAGGGCAAGTTTGGCAGAGAATTCATGGAAGCGGAGTTATGTCAGCGCCAGATACTCCAAGTAAACGGACAGCCGCGGGCTGACTCTACCATCCGCGCGGGGGCTCTCCAAGGCGAGCTGAGGTTCCCGGCGTGGCCGCTTCTCGCGGCAAGACGGCATTGTCAGGAAAGGGTTTCGTCGCCGCGGATTTTTGTCACTCCGCGTGTCATGTAGTAATAGACCGTGGGTGTAACAAAAAGCGAAAGTACCATGGCAATCAGCAGCCCGCCGATCACGGCAATGGCCAGAGGCTGCAACATCTGGGAGCCGGCGCCGAAGGCCAGGGCGAGCGGAAGCATTCCTGCGACCGCGGCGATCGCGGTCATGGTTATCGGGCGCAGCCTTCTCCGGCCTGCTTGAAAAATGGATTCCTCGCGCGAAAAGCCCGCAGCCCGGAATTTCTCGTCGGCATCAAGCAACAAAATTCCGTTCTTCGCAACAATGCCGATCACCATGATCAGGCCCATGAACGATGAAAGGTTGAAGGTGATACCGGTAAGCAGCAGGGCCACGAAGACGCCAGACGTTGACAGGACAGCGGAGACCAGGATGGAAATCGGCGCTGAAAAATTGCGAAACTCAAACAGAAGCACGAGAAATACAAAAATGATGGCCAGCGCCAAGACCAGCGTGAGGTCGCGGAAGGACTGTTGCTGCGTTTTGTAGAGGCCGCCGTATTCGATCCTAATGGAGGGAGGCAGATGCATCCCGGCCAGCACTGCCTGGACGGCGGCAATACCGTGTCCCATGTCGAGACCTTCGAGCCGAGCGCTGACGGCTACGTAACGCTGCTGATTATCCTGCAGGATCTCAGTCTGGCCCGGCAGGTCGGTCATGGTGGCAAGCGAGCCGAGGTTGGCGGTCTGCCCGCCGGGCCCGACGAGCAGGGTGTTGTTCATTGCGGACAACGAGGACCGAACAGCGGCGGGATAGCGGACGCGCAGTGTGTACGGGCGATCGTTGACGACCATGGGTTCCGAGGCTGTCACGCCATCCAGCATGGCTGTGGCTTCGTTGGCCACGTCTTGTGGCGCGAAGCCGGCGTGAGATGCTCGCGCCATGTTCACTTGAAAAGAGACCGCCGGCCCGCTGGTGGTGGAATCAATGCCGTCGTCAATGTCCACGACGGGATTTTTCCCGCCCACTTGGATCTTGCCGATGGCGCCGGCCACTTGCGGAGCCCATTCGGCAAGGAGTTTGGCGTCGGGGCTAAACATCATGATTTTGATGGGCTGCGGGGCACTGGTGAGGTCGCCAATCATGTCCTGGAGCTTCTGGGTGAACTCGACTTCGACGGCGGGCTCGGCGCGAGCGACATTGTCGCGGACTTGATTCATGATGGCCCAAATGTCGCGGCTCCGATCGGTTTTCAGCTCGGCGGAAATGTCGCCCGTGTTCGCTTCGGTGACGGCCGCCAAGCCCAGCTGAAGTCCGGTGCGGCGGGACGTGCTGGCCACTTCGGGAACCGAGCGAACAATCTGCTCGATATGGCTGATCATCCGATTGGTTTCCTCGAGCGAGCTTCCCGGGGGCGTCACATAATCGAGGATGAAGCTACCTTCATCCATCGTTGGCAACAGGTCCGTTCCAATATGCAGGTAACAAACATAGGAAACGATGATCAAAGCCACTGTGAGCGTGGGTACCCAGACCGGATAGTTCAAGCTGCGCCGGAACCACTTCTCGTAAAAGCGAATGATCCGGCCGAAATATCCCTTCATCAGGTGCTCTTCTTCGGCCTGGAGCATCCGGCTGATTTCCCGAATTCGCGGGTTTTCATTGCCCGAACTCCACGGCGACGAAGACTCCGGAAGTACTGGTGTTTCGCGATGTTCCTCCTGCGCGGCGGCTTTAGAGTGGGCACGGCTGCGGAGCAAATAAAGACAAAGCGTAGGCGTCCAGGTGAGCGCGAGGGTGAGGGACGTGAGAAGGGCGGCTCCGATCGTCACGGCCATGGCGCGAAAAAAGACGCCGGTGACTCCGGTGATGGCGATGAGCGGCAAGAAAACCACGATCGGTGTGAGTGTCGAACCAACCAGCGCAAGTGAGAGTTCATCGAGAGTCAGCGCGACCGACTGGAATCTGCCTTCCCCCGCTTCGCGGTGCAATACCACGTTTTCCAGCACCACAATAGCATCGTCAATAATCAGGCCGACCGCCGCCGCCATGCCGCCGAGGGTCATCAGATTGAAGCTCTCACCGAGGAACCTCATCACGATGAACGTCACCAGCAGGCTGATGGGGATGACCATCCCGGCGATGAACGAAGTGCCCCAATCGCGAAGAAAAAGGACCAAAACGGCAGAAGCCAGCAGCAGACCGATGAGGATCGCGTCCCTCACGCTCTTAATGGATTGCCCGACGATCCAGGACTGATCGTAGAAGCTGCTCACGTGCACACCGGGCGGCAGCGACTTCTGGATCGCTAGCATCTTCGCCTTCACTTCGGTAGCGACTTGCATGGTGTTGCTGCCGCGCTGGCGATTGATATTGATGAGCACAGCAGGCTTGCCATTGGCGGTGACAATTGTGAAGTGGGGCTCAAACGAGGGGGTGACAGCGGCGACGTCGCGAACGTAAACCGGACTGCCATCGGGCGAATTTTTGACAAAGATCCCGCCGATCTCTTGCGCGTCGTGGGCCTGGCCGGTGATCAATCCCAGGTACAACTGGTGGTTTTGAGAAAAAAGTCCCGGGGATTGAACGATGTTCGAACGCTCGACGGCGGCCAAGAGGCTAGACACGTTGACGCCGGTCACCTGGAGCTTCGCCGGATCGGGAACGATGTGGTACTCCGGTACTTCGCCGCCTTGAATCACAATTGTCGAGACGCCCAGCAAACTTGCGAGCCTGGGTTTGATTTCGTAGGTAGCCATTTCCCAGAGCTGTTTTTGCGAAACCGTGTTCGAAGTCAATCCATAGCCAAGAATGGGAAAACTGGAAAATTCAAGACGATCGCTGCTGAGTCTGGCGCCCGGCGGCAAGGTGGTTTCCACGCGGGCCAGCGCGGCGTTGACCCGCTGGAGAGTCTGAAACATGTCGACTCGCCAGTCGAAGTACAAATCAATTTCGGCCGAGCCCCGGCTGGTGATGGATTGCACGTCCTGGATGCCCTGAACTCCGCTCACGGCCTCTTCGATCGGACGCGTGATGGTCACGAGCATCTGGTCAATGGGCATGACGCCGTTATCCACGCCGACGATAATGCGCGGAAAATCCGTGGTGGGGAAAACGGCGATCGGAATACTGAATGCCAAATATGCGCCCACCAGAGCCAGAGTAAGGATGAGAAAGATGATGGATTTATGCTCCCGGGCAAACCAGTAGACTTCGCCTCCATGGCTGGCCTGCATCGAAGAGCCTGAATTGGATTCCATGAGATCGGTCATGAGTGTTCTCTACGTGGCGTCACTCGGATTCGCTGCGCTTCGGAGCCGCAGGTTCCGAAACTTGCACTTTGGCGCCATCGGGCAGGCCGTAAGCGCCTTGAGTTACAACATGGTCTCCGGCGTGGAGCCCGCTCACAATCTGCAGGAGCTCGCCCTCGCGAATGCCGGTTTTTACGGCGGTTTGGTGAGCGTGCTGATCCTTATCAATCACCATGACCGACGTGGATCCGTCCGGCGCGGTGAGAATGGCGGCATTCGGAACTATCAGCGCGTCCTTGACTGTTTTCGCAACGATCCGTACACCCACAGTCGAGCCGGGTTTCAGCCGCGCTTTCGGATTGGCGGCTTCGACCCAAACCTGCACGGTGGTGCTATTGGGATCGAGCGCCGGGCTTACAATCAAAACCTTGGCTGAAACTTCCGGCTGCCCCTCTCCCGGCAAAAGTGTGGCAGGATCGCCTACGTGCAGGAGCGCGGCCTCCTGAGGGGTGACGTAGGCGCGCGCCGTCACGCGTGAAGGATCCATGACGGTCATCAACGGCGTACCCGCTGTGGCCATCTGGCCTTCAAAGAGCGGGCGGTCCGTGACCACGCCAGTGATGGGGCTGCGAATTTCGGAGTATTGAAGATTGGCGAGTGCGGCGTTGTACTGGCCTTGCGCAGACGCCAGCTGTCCCGCGGCCGTCTTCAGCGCGGCGCTCTGCCCGACCTTTTTCAAGCCGTTCAGACGGGCGACGGCGATTTCGTATTGGTTGTTGGACTGAATGTAGGTGACGTGGGCTTGCTCGAGCAGATTGCGGGAAATCGCACCGGATTGGAAGAGTTTCAGCCGGCTCTCGTAAACGAGGCGGTTTGCCTCCATGGATTGACGGGTCTCTTTTACATTTAGTTCAGCTGACTGGACATCGGCGGGCAGGTTTACTTCGGTATTCGTGGCGTAGGCCGCTTCGGCCTGCTCGTAGGCGCCTTTGGCCTGCTGGACGGCGGCCTGCAGATCGCGATTCTCGAGGCGCGCCAGCAATTGCCCCGCGCGGACGTGGCTGCCGCGGTTCACAAAAAACTTTTCGACCGGGGCGCTGATTTTCGGCACGATGGAGGCTTCACTTTGGGCGTACAGAATCGCTTCCGTCGAGATCACATCCTGAATCGCCTTCCGCTCGACGGTTGCCGATTGGACGGTGACCACCGGCTCCGGCGGCGAGGCTTCCTTCCCCGAACACCCGGCATACACCACGCTTCCTACGAGCATCAGGAAGACCCTAATTCTCCCGGGAAGTGCGCGCCATTCCATGTTCAGAAACTCCCCGTCAAGATCTGTAATGTCGCCACTGCATTGCGGTATCGCGCTTCACCGGCAGCGTAACTGTTGCGGGCATCGGCCATCGAAGTTTCGGCGTCGAGAACCTGGAGCACGGCAGCTTCGCCCGCCTGATATTGCATGGTGACGAGTTGTAGATTCTGCTCCGCCAGGTCCCTGGAGCGCTGCAGGCTGGACAGCTGGTTCCGCGCAGTCGCCGCCTCCCCGTAATAGCTATACAAATGGCTGAGGAGTTGCCGTTGTGCAAATGAAAGATTCAACTGAGCCAGGTTTTTCTGGTCCTCCGCCTGATGGAGTTGACTGCGGCGCTTGCCCCAGTCCCAAACCGGGAGGTTCAGCGAGTAGGTGACGAAATACCCGAGATTCGGCTGCAAGACCCCGGGTTTGGTCAGATTGTCGCTGTGCAAAGCAAAGGCGTTGGCTTCGATCCCATAGTCAAAATCTACTGAAAGGGAGGGCAAGAATGCGGTCTTGGCCGCCGCGACATCCACGCGGGAAGAGTGATAGGCCGCAAGCGCAGCGGCCAGCTCCGGATTGTGGTCTTTTGCCATCGCTTCCGCTTGCTGAAAGCCGGGAAGTGGCGGCGGCGCATCCAGATCGTCTGTAACTGTGAAATTGTCGTTGAAATTCGGAAAGAGTAAAACGGCGAGATTCAGCCTGGCCTGTGACATCCCGAGTTCCGCGTCACCGAGAGTCCGCTGTGCTTGATTCGCTTGCAGCTCGAAGCGAATCACGTCCGCATGAGCCACTTCGCCGCCCTGTTCAAGAGCCTGACTGATTTGCAGAAAATGCTGCGCATCCGCCAGGCTCCTTTGCGCCGTGGCGTAAGCTCGCCCAGCCACGACCAGAGCGTAATAGTCCTGCGTGACTGTTGCGACCAGGCTGCGCTCGGCAACTTCCTCGCCGGCGGCCGCGATGGCTTCCTCATAGGCGGCCTTGCGCGGCCCGGCGTTGATGAAAAAACTTCCCGGCATCTCCTGGTGGACGACGGCCCAAGCGCGGTAGACGTGAACGCCGTCGTTCGTAACATATCTGCCGACCGGAGAAATCCCATTACCTTGCGTGTTGAGATAAGCCGTCTGGTACTGCAGAGACGGCTTCATGGCGGCGCCGGCTTGCACGCGATCTTCGTGCGCCATTTTCACCGCGATGACCGCTGCCTGAAACTGCGGACTGTTCTTTTGTGCCCGCGCGAGCGCGTCCGCCAGAGTCATCGTGAGAGGTGGCCCGGCATCCTTCGGCTTGGGAAGCTCAACCGCGGGGGCGGCCTGACTTTGTGCTTCCTGTGGCTTGGGCGCATCCGGAGTTTGTCCCTGGGCACGGGACGCCAGGGACGTTGCCGCAAGGATTATGGAAGCGCCTGAAAAGAGGAGAAACGCAGAAAGGATTGTTCGTGCGGGTTTCATGGATAGACTCACATGAGCCGGCCCAAATCCGCAGGGCAGCCCAAAAATTCAAAATTATCGGCTTAAAGATAAACGCGCGATTAATCGGGCTTTCTTGCGGATGCCTCAGAGGACACAGGCAAATGGACGATAAAGGTACTGCCTTCGGATTGCGAACCCCTGAATTCGATCCGCCCTCGATGGATTTCGGCGATCCAACGGCAAATGGCCAGGCCGAGGCCGGCTCCACCGTCGTTTTCTCCGCGGCCGCGAGCCCTATCCGCGCGGAAAAATCGCTCGAAGATGCGCGGCTGAAGCTCGGGAGATATGCCGCAGCCGGTATCGGAGACGCTCAGTCGGTATTCCGATTCTCCGCGCGCGCAGCGCACAGTCACGGAACCCCCGGCCGGAGTGTACTTGATCGCATTGTCCAGAAGATTCAGAAGCATGCGGCGAAGGAGAGCTTCATCGGCGCGGATGAGTAATTCCTGAGGAGATTCGCAGGTTATATTGATCTGCTTGGCGAGCGCCAGGGTCCGGATGGTGTGGCAGCAGCCCGTCACCAGCTCATCCAAATAGAAGTCAGCGGGCGACAACGGGTATTGGCCGGCATCCGCGCGCGCAAGAGTGAAAAGGTCCTCCACCAGGCGCTTCAAGTGCGCCGCTTCTGCGCGGAGAACATCGAGAGAACCACGATAGTCTTCGAGTGTGCGGTCCGGCCTTGAGAGAGCAACTTCCGCTTCGCCGCAGAGAATCGCCACAGGGGTACGAAGTTCATGAGATGCGTCGGCGACGAAGCGCTTCTGCCGTTCGAAGGAATCGTCGAGCCTGTCCAGCAACTGATTGAAAGAGACAGCAAGATGGCCAAGTTCGTCTTTCTCGTGCTTGACCGGTAACCGTTCGTGCAGATTCGAGGCGCTGATGCGGCCCGCCTTCGCGCTCATGGCCACTACGGGCGACAAACTTCTCCGGGCGAGGAAGTAGCCACCAATTCCGGCGAGCAGAATCGCCAGAGGAATGGTGAACGCGAAAGTGTCTCGAACCGCCTCGAGAAATTCCTCCTCGCGGTGAAGCGACTCGATCACGAAGAGCGCGTAGGTTTTGTCATTGGCCTGGAAACGTCGCGCGTATGAGCGATAACGCCGTCCGCCTCTCTCGATGCTCTGGAATGCATTGGCGCCGGCGGAATTGCCAATGTCAAGCTTGCCCAAGATTTCCGCTGCATCGCGCTCCGTTGAGCTTGAAAGAGCGGGGGGCTCGGACGTGGCGATCAATTTGCCCTGCTGATCGAAAACCGCAAAGGTAAAATCGCGGAAATTGTGTTCGGACATGGCCGCGTGCAGCGCATACTCGATCGCGTCGGGCCCCCGCTGATCGTGCAGTTCCGCGTGAACTGTGGTCAGAAAGGAGTCCGCCAATTCCATCAGCGCGTTATCCGCCCGGCGAATCGAGTTTTTGGCAAGAATGAAATAAGTTGCGGAAGCGAGAAAAAAGAGAACGCAAGTGAGCACCGCTGCGTACCAGGCGGTGAGCCGGATTCTAACGGAGTCAAGCATGGTTTTTATTCGGAGAAGGGGAGGTTCTTCCCCTGGAATCCCTTGCCGAACCGCTTTCCCCATGACCGGAGGAAGATCCTTCCTCCGCGGAAGCGAGCACATAACCTGCGCCGCGGCGGGTTTGCAGCAGCGTTCTTTCGGATGCGAAATCAATTTTCCTGCGCAAGCGGTTGATATACACCTCGATCAGGTTGGAGAAGGGATCGAATTCCTCGTCCCAAACGTGCTCGGCAATTTCCGCACGGCCCACCACGCGCCCGGCATTGCGCGCGAGGAATTCGAGCAGCGCGTACTCTTTGGCGGTCAAGGGAATTGGCCGGCCCGCGCGCGATACATTGTGTCCGGCCGTATCCACCACCAGATCCGCTATGACGATCTTTGGCTGCAATATCGGCCCGGATCGTCGAAGGAGGGCGCGCAAGCGGGCGAGCAGTTCGCGAAACTCAAACGGCTTGGTGAGATAATCGTCCGCACCGTGATCCAGTCCCTTGATCCGATCCTCCACCGCATCGCGAGCCGTCAACATCAGAATCGGCAGTCGCTGCCCGGCCTTCCGAAGCTCGCGGCAGACGGCAAACCCGTCCGGCCCCGGGATCAAAACGTCCAGGATCGCCAGATCGTAGTTGTTGATGGCTGCCTGGTAGAGCGCTTCTTCGCCGGAGACGGCCAAGTCCACGGCGTAGGATTGCTCTCGCAGCCCCTTGGCCACAAATCGCGCGATGCCCGGGTCATCTTCCACCAGCAAGACTCGCATAATCACATCATAAGGCTATTTTCCGCTTCGGAATCATACGATCGGTGGTCCGCGGAACCTGCGAAGGCAGGCTTCGAGGGCTGCGAATTTAGCTTCTATTTATCTTCGGGAAGGTAGAAAAAGGGCGGGGAAACTCCGCCCTTGTGGATTTTAGCCGCGGCATCTTGCTTCAACCATGCCACACGCTTTGGTCCCCGAAAAGGAAACGATCATGGGCAAAAAGCTAAACCTTCTTTTGTGCGCCACCTTGTTTGCGATTTCCGCCGCTTCTCTGGTGGCGAAGATTTGCAGGGGCGCCGCTGCGCCTCCGCAGGCCGGAGCTTCTGGATACCGCCTGATCAAAACGATTCCCGTCGGCGGAGACGATTGGTGGGACTACACCGCGGTTGATAGCGCTGCACGCCGTGTTTACGTATCGCACGGCACGCACGTGGTGGTGCTGGACGCCGACTCCTTTGCCGTTGTGGGCGATATTCCGGACACCCAGGGGGTGCACGGCATCGCCATCGCTCCCGAGCTTGGACGCGGCTTCGTCAGCGATGGCCGCGCGGACGCGGTGACCATCTTCGATCTAAAGACCCTGAAGACGCTGGGGACCGTCAAGGCCGGCACGAATCCCGACGCAATCGTCTACGACGCGGTTACCAAGCGCGTCTTTACAATGAACGGCCGCAGCCACGATATGACCGCGATCAACGCTTCTGATGGAACCGTCGTGGGCACCTTGCCTCTTGGCGGCAAGCCCGAATTCGCTGTCGCCGATGGCAAGGGAAACCTCTATGACAATCTTGAAGACAAGTCCGAATTGATCGAAATTGATGCGGCCCAACTCAAAATAACTCATCGTTGGCCGCTGGCTCCCTGCGAATCGCCTTCCGGCCTGGCCATGGACCTCACCCATCGCCGTCTGTTCTCCGGTTGCGAAAACAAAGTCATGGCCATCACGGACGCTGATTCCGGGAAAGTGATCGCCACGGTCCCCATCGGAGCCGGAGTTGATGCGACAAGGTTCGATCCGGAGACCCAACTGGCGTTCTCCTCGAACGGGGAAGGCAATTTGACCGTGATTCACGAAGACTCTCCGGACCAATTCAAGGTGATTGACACCGTCCCGACCAGGAAAAGTGCGCGCACGATGGGCCTCGACCTTAAGACGCACGACATTTTTATGTCCGCAGCGGACTTCGAGCCGCCTGCCCCCGGTGAGCGCCGGGGCAAAATGAAGCCCGGCTCTTTCGTTGTCCTGGTCGTAAGCAAGCAATAAAACGGGATCGTTAAGCCGATTCCGAAAGCGGTATAGATTTAAGCACAGCGCGAGCCTGGCAAATCGTGGCCGCTTGCGCGTCTTCTGCGCCGGTTCATGAACATTTGCGACGAGCGTCAGTTGTTCATCCAAAAATTCCAGAGCGTTGTTGACGCGCTCTGTGCGCGGACGTTGTAGATGGACTGCCCGAGGTCGCGGGCATCAATCATCGTCGAAGCCCGGTCGTAGTGAACCTGGGGTGCTCCCTTCAGGTGCTGGCTGGCGTAGGTGCCGTCGTCGCCATCGTACGCCGCGACTTCCTGGAACCACGCCGCGTTCAGGTCTCCGCCGACCGACGCATCGAAGCCGAAACCCCATTGCAGGCCGTCATCGGGATAAAACATGATGGTACGAAATCCGATTACATTGTGGAGACCCTGGAAGACCGGCCACCAGGCGTCAAACGCTTTGTAGGGATTGCCCGTGCCGCCCGATTCGTTCTGGCGATCGTACATCGAGGGGATCACCTCGCAGGACATGATGACCCAGGTTGCGAGCACGCCGCCCGAGGCAGCGCCAAAACCTGGATTGCCTCCCGTTCCGATGTTGGGCACATACCATGTATCCGCGTTGTTTGAGAGCGTGGTATTGATCAGCCAATCCCCGTGGGGAACGGTGTAGGCGACATTCACGGCGTTCATATAGTACCTAGAGGAAGGTCCTACAACTTCCCAGGGATAGGCGTCGTACCATTGCGTGCGCACGACCGGAGGCGTCAACCCCGGGAAGAAGCTGTCCAGAAACGTCAGGCCGGAGAGAAACGAATTTGACATGCTGAGATAGGCGCTGTCATGGGGCCAGTTCCGGTTTGCGTATTCACCAAGAGAAATATCCGACGGATCTCCGGCGGGGGCCTTGCGATCGGGAGACGGGGACGTAACCTGTTTGGGAGCCTCGGGAGTTGGCCCTTTCGGCCGAACCGCTAAGTCCGGAATCGGCTCCAGTTCTTTGGCGATGGGGACGTAACCGGCAACCATGGTGTCCGAAATGCGTTCGTTCGCGGACTTGACGGTAGCCTGGAAATAGTAGACGGGTTGCAAATATTTCGCGTTGGCGTCGTAGTAGGCGACACTAATTTTATCCACAGTAACGCGAGTGTCTTTCGTCTCTGCGATCGGACGCAGCCGGCGTTCGATGTTTTCGCGCACTTTTTCAGGTGTGATGCTGACTCGCACTCGCTCGCCTGGCGAGGCAGTCCGCCAGCGCCGTAGAAGGCCCACGATAGCTCCGCTGTTCCCAAGGGATACGACGGCGTGCGAACCGCGGCCATAGACCCGGAATCCGGCGGCATAGCGGAAGGCGGGGACGATAGTAAGAACAACAACGGGTTCCGAGGGCTTTTCAGGCGCTCTTTCCTGTGCTGTGGCGCCCATGATCGCAATCGGTTCGGCGAGCCGCAATTCGGTTGCGTCCTTGGGAATGAAGCGTTCGTCGGACAGAACGGACTTCGCGATGCTTTGCGCACGTTCGAGGGGGAGAGCCTTTTCCGGCATGCGCGATTGAACAAGCTCGGCAAAGTTCGGCGTAAAATGCGCGTCGCCGCTTTCCGGGTCAACGAACGCGCGCACACGATCGCGATCCTGCTGGCCGATGGTCCCACGCACGATGTAAGCCTTTTGCTCCAGATTCAGAGGCGGCAATTTGGCGATCTCCAGTTTCTCGTTGAGGAATTCGATCGGGGGCCGCGTCGGCTCCAGTTTAAAGATCTCCATTTCCTGCGGCGTGCGAGGGACTTCGACCGCAAAGCGAATCGGCGGCTTTTGTGCGTGAGCGGGCGAAAGTTGCACGAACAGGTTTGCAACAATGAAAAGCGCTGCGGCTGGGACGCTTCTGCGAATTGAAAGAGCATGCCTGATTGACATGGTGTACCTCCGTTCAGGTTTTCAGTGGGGCCGGGGAGTCCGGAGTGCCGGACGGAAAATGGTTCCTGGAAGATGGTGATCCTCGAGATCGAATCGTTACAACGTCATGCGAAGGTGCCCCAGCGGATCGACGCTCACGTGAAGATGGTGCTCCAAGACACAAAAGGAGCGATGGA
>DATJAD010000111.1:0-14951 GCA_035516615.1 Candidatus Acidiferrum sp. | reverse complement strand
CTGGGCACCTGGCGAAGCTGCGCGATGGTGGCAATGCCGCGTTCGCGCAGCAGAGTGGCGTGCGCGTGGCCGATGCCGTGAAGCTTTTCCACGGGAAGCGGCGCGAGGAACTCCTCTTCGGTGCCGGGAGCGACGAGCCGGAATCCGCGCGGGCGCTCGAGGCGCGAAGCGATCGAGGCGACGGCTTTGGTGCGCGCCGCTCCGATGCTGACGCTGAGGCCCGTTTGCTTGAGAACTTCAAGCTGGAGACGGCGCAGCATGCCGGGATAGTCTGGATAGAGCCGCTCGGTACCGGCGAAATCGAGATAGAAATCGTCGAGAGCGGCGGTTTCGACAGCCGGGGTATAAGTTTCGAGGATGCGGCGAACGCGCTCGGCGTAATCGGCATAGTGCTCGTACTGGCCGGGAACGACGACGGCTTTGGGGCAAAGTCGAAGAGCCTCGCGGAAAGTCATCGCGGTTTTTACGCCCTGCAGCTTGGCCTCATAGCTGGCGGAAGCAACCACACCGCGGCCAACAAGAACGGGCTTTTCGCGCAGCTTGGGATTAAGTACCTGCTCGACGGAGGCAAAAAAGGCGTCCACGTCCACATGAACGATGTTGGGAATTTTGGCGCCGCCAGCGGAGGGTCGTGGATCAGCAGGGGCGTGCAGAACTTCCACGGGAAGGGAAGCAGCAAGAAAAGCAGGAGCGGGAGATACGTTTTCAATATAGGCTTCCATGGAGCACCTGTCCGGGAATCGGGGCTGAGATAGATTCAACGGGCGGCATCCGGCTCGTGAGAGCCTGTACGGCAATGGGGCCGGAGCCACCCGTTTCCCGTTTCCTCTACCGCCCCACACTATAGGCGAATAAAAAGCGAAAGTCAAGAGCAAAACATGCGAATCCCTGTTTGTGTGTGTTTCGGCAAAAAAGTGCAGGCCTTCACGCATCTTTTTTTTGCAATTGCCACAAAAGCGAGTTTTCGCCATGATCCAACGCGCCTCGATGGAGACGGAGCAAAATGGACCTAAACCTCTTTTTTGCGCTGCTGGGCGGCCTGCTGGTCCTGGCGTTTGTCGCCAACCGGCTGGTGCGCTACACGCGCGTCCCGGACGTGATCATCCTGATGGTCACCGGCGTGCTGATCGGCCCGGTCCTCCATTGGGTGAATCCGGAGCATTTTCACGGTGTGACGCAGGGATTCGGCGCTCTGGCCCTGCTGCTGATCCTGTTCGAGGGCGGGTTGGACCTGAAGCTGTCCGAACTTCTGAACCATCTCGCGGGCGGTTTTTATCTCTCCATCTTGTGCTATGTCCTCAGCATGCTCGCCGTCGCCATAGTTTCCTTTCGCATGCAACACCTTGGCTGGGATCATGCGCTGCTTGTGGGCGCGGTCCTGGGCTGCGTGAGCAGCTCGATTGTCCTGCCGGTGCTGCAGCAGGTGAAATTGCGGCGCGAGGTGCGCGTCACGCTGCTGGTGGAGGCGACGCTGGGAGACGCGCTGGCAGTGCTAGCGGTGACGACCCTGCTCGACATCGCGGCTGGCGGCAGCGCTTCCGCAAAAGTGATTGCGTGGAATCTGGGATCGAGCCTGGTCCTCGCAGTCGCCACCGGCATCCTCGCAGGCATGCTCTGGTCCTACCTGCTGCCGGCTCTTTCTGAGCAGCGCTTCTGGCATGTGCTGACTTTCGGAGCCGTTTTGCTGGTGTACGCGGGAGTTCACCTGCTAAATGGCAACAGCCTAGTGACCGTGCTGGTCTTTGGCATCACGCTGGCAAATTTCCCCGCCATCCGCAAACGGCTCGATTCGGAAGATGCCCTCACCCGGCCCGATTGGTTTACGGAGACTCTCTCCAATGTCCCGGACGCGCAAGATGGGGAGAAAAAGCCGCACCTGCAAATGCACACGTTTCATGCCGAGCTCGCTTTCCTGATCCGCACGTTTTTCTTTGTTCTGCTGGGAGTACGGCTGAATTTCGAAGGATTCCACAAAGGAGCCCCGTTTGCCGCTGTATGTTTTCTCGTGTTGTTTGTGGCGAGATGGCTGTCGATTCAATCCGGGCGATGGCTGTGGCCCAGCTTCTCGCGGCTTGAACGCGAGATCATGGTGTGGTTCTTTCCGCGTGGATTGATTACCGCGGTGCTTGGCATCCAAGTCCTCGAGGCGCGTGGGAATGAATTTCAATTCTTACCTGACCTGGCGTTTGCGGTGATTCTGCTGACGAATCTCATTCTGCTTGCGGGCACCATCCGTGCGCGGAGTTTGCCGGAAATTTCCGAGCTCCCAAAGATGCCCGTGCCCGTTTGAAGTTTCCGGTCCGGCGCTTTCATGTTCTCGTGGGCCAATCAAGTTCCCTTGACATCGCGCGCCGCCGGGAGCATCCTCTGTCCCCATGACTCTTCATTTCGCGATGTCGCTGGCATTGCTGATCGGAATTGTCGCCGGCCTGCGTTCTCTGACGGCTCCTGCAATCGTGGCATGGGCTGCGTACGTCGGCTGGATCCATCTTGGCGGCACGCCGCATGCGTTCATGGGCTCTGCATTTACCGTGGGCATTTTTTCGATCCTGGCAGTTGCCGAGCTCATCGCGGACAAGCTTCCGAAGACGCCCAAGCGCACGGCCCCGGTTGGTCTGATCGCGCGAATTGTTCTGGGAGGACTTTCTGGGGCGAGCATCTCTCTGGCCGGGCACCAGGGTTCTCACGTAGGGCTCTTTCTGGGCGCTGCCGGCGGTTTGATCGGCGCGTATGCCGGCTATTTTGTCCGTACCCGCGCCGTCAAGGCGCTGCAAGTGCCGGATTTTGTGATTGCCCTCTTTGAGGATGCGGTCGCCATCGGCGGAGCGCTTCTGATCGTTACCCGCTTCTGATTCTCCGCATTCCAGGATAGATTTGTAAACGCTCGCTTTCATTCCCTGCCAGGAGCATCCACATGAGTCCTTCGGGTCATTACGACGCTATCGTTATCGGTTCCGGCCAAGCGGGCACACCCCTCTGTCAGGCCCTTGCGAAAAATGGGCTGCGAACCGCCCTGGTAGAACGCGAGCACGTCGGTGGAACATGTGTCAACGAAGGTTGCACGCCGACTAAAACCATGGTTGCCAGCGGCCGCGTTGCGTATCTGGTTCGCCGCGGCGCGGACTACGGCGTTGAGACCGGTCCGATCTCCATAAATTTGAAGCGCGTCCGTGAGCGCAAACGCGCCATCGTGGAGACTTTTCGTGGCGGCAATGAATCGCGGATCAAGAAAACGCCCAATCTGGATCTCATCTACGGAGATGCGCAATTTACCGGCCCAAAATCCATTCGCGTTATGGCGAAAGACAGCTCCGTCCGCCAGATCGCGGCAGACAAATTCTTTATCAATGCGGGCTGTCGGCCGTCGGTACCCAAAATCGAAGGCCTGGATCGCGTCCCTTTTTTGAATAGCACCTCGATCATGGAACTCGACGCCGCCCCGGAGCATTTGCTCGTCCTCGGCGGCGGATACATCGGTCTGGAATTTGGCCAGATGTTTCGTCGCTTCGGCAGCCGCGTCACGGTTGTCCAATCGCGCGGCCATCTGCTTATGGGCGAAGACGAGGACGTCTGCGAAGCCGTGCTCCAAATTCTGCGTGAAGATGGAATTGAACTTCTGTTGAACGCGACAACGTCGCGTGTAGCGGGCGTTGGCGGCAAAATTGGTCTAGAGCTCCAATCCGCTGGCATGGCACGGACTCTGGAAGGCTCGCATCTCCTTGTGGCAACGGGACGCATGCCGAATACCGACTCGCTCAATGTTGCTGCGGCGGGCATCGAAGCCGATGAACGAGGGTTCATCCGCGTCAATGATCGTCTGGAAACCACCGCAAAGGATATCTACGCCCTTGGCGACATCAAAGGCGGGCCCGCATTCACGCATATCTCCTACGACGACTTTCGCATCATCCGCACGAATCTTCTCGAAAAGGGAAGCGCTTCGATTGCAGGCCGTCTTTTGGTCTATACGCTCTTCCTCGATCCGCAGCTGGGTCGTGTCGGCCTGAACGAAACCCAGGCGCGGGCGCAAGACCTTCACATTCGCGTTGCCAAAATGCCCATGAGTTACGTCGCCCGCGCTCTGGAGATGGACGAGACGCGCGGATTCATGAAAGTGATCGTGGATGCGGACTCCGGCCAGATGCTTGGCGCCACGGTCCTCGGAATTGAAGGCGGCGAGATTATGGCTCAAATTCAACTCGCCATGATGGGTAAGCTGCCCTACACGGTCTTGAAAAACGCAGTGTTCGCGCACCCTACGCTCGCGGAATCGTTCAACAACCTGTTCCTCTATTTCGAAGGCGAATAGTCACGACAGCTTCGGCGCTCAGAAGACGCGGCCTAGCTGGAAAAACCATTTCTGGTGCCCCGAATCCCCCGCGCTTCCTCCAATGAAAAAGGGTCCAAAAGCCGTCTGCGCGATAATTCCTGCCGCAAAATCATTCGGGAATTTACTTTCATCCGGGACGCCGTACATCTTGCCGAATTCATAATTCCCCACGAAATATATGTGTTTCCCGAAGAGAGGCGGGAAGACCGCGAGTTCGTGCAGATAGCCCAGACGGAAATCATAGTATTGGTTTCCGAAGAGTTCGTTTGTTCCGTAAGCGCTCAAGTGCAGCGGCCCGCCGAGGAAAAACTGCGGAAGTCCGGTATCGTGAAATCCAAAGGTTGTTCCGCCTTCGCCTACGATAAAAAGTGAAGCAGGCTCGCTGACAGGACGGAAATACCGAATCGCTGTTTGCATCGTAGGAAAATCTTCGCCGGAGCCCGGGCTTGCGTTAAACCAGTGAAAATCCGTTTCCGTGCCGAATCCGCGCCGCGGAATTACAGGGTCATCCGTGTGGTCCACCAGGAATCGGAAGCGCACATCGCCCGTGCGGCCCTCCACGGAAGGGAATTGCGGTGTCCCAAGTCGCAAGCGATCATCGAGGAAACCCACTTCGTATCCTGCGCGCATTTCCGCAAACCGGCTGAATCCGTACCCGAGGTCGCCGCCGATATTCGCGCGCGCGACGCGGTAATCCGCCAGAGGATCGCTGGTGTGATAGATATTGAATGCGGTGTCCTCGATTCCGGCGTGTGGCGCGAAGAACCACTTGCTCGACGGCGTGAATGGCCGGTATAGCTCGCTGTCGATTCCGTACGTATTGCCGAACAGCATGTCTGTCCGCCATTCCGATCGGAATCCGGCCACGTCCATGAACGTAAGGCGCGCTGCAAGAGTGAAATTGACGTTCTGGTTTTCCGACCCGTCCATCTCGAATCCGAACTGCACGCTCGGTGGAGCGTAGTTCTTCTCCTGCACGGTCACGATGAGGCCCGCCTGCCCGTTCACTTCCGTCATCCGGTAGCCCGCCGAAGCATATCTCCCAAAGCCCGTAAGCCGCGTCAGCAGGCTGTCCACCGCTTCTGTATCGAGCGGTTTTCCCGCGAGCGGTCTTAAAAACCGCTCCAGTTGTCTTTCCGGTTCACCCGGAACCCCTTCCACTTTTACAAACTGTGGGGTGGGAACGTTCGTCTCGATCCTGGCGTTTCTTTCGCGCAAATAGCTCCGCCAATCGGCTTCATCCAAGGAGTAAGGCGCAAGAATGCGCCATTTTTGCTTGGTCGCTGATTCTCCCTTCTGAATGATGCTTTTGGCTTTGCCGTAATCGAGCGAAGTGTAATCCCGCAGATCCACGTTGACGATCAAGTCGGCGCCGGCTAGCCCGCGAATTTCGTTCTCGTGAATGACGACTTCGATGGACCTGCCCAGCACGCTGAAGAGCGACTGGATGTCCTCGGCCTTTACGGGCGCGGTTTCCAGATGTACAGCAATCACCACGTCCGCTCCCATTTTCCGTACCACGTCTGTCGGAAGATTCCCGACAAGGCCTCCATCTACATACACTTTTTCGCCTTCGCGCACGGGCGAGAAAAGACCGGGAATAGACATCGTCGCCCGCATGGCCTTTGCCAGCGAGCCGTTCTGGAAAACCTGTTCCTTGCCGCTGACCAGATCGGTCGCCACGCAGCGAAAGGGAATCGGAAGCTGATCGAAGGAAGAAATCTCCGAATAGGGCAAGGTCTCCCGGTCAATCAGCAAGCTGATCTGATGCCCCGCATTCAAGCCCGCGGGCAGCGACCAGCCATTCCTCAATCCCACGACCAGGGCGTTCGGAAACGCGCGCAAGTCCTCCTTTCTTCGAAAAGAGAGATCCTCGTAAGGAGTCTGGCCGGCCAATATCAGGTCCCAGTTCTGGTGTTCGACCAAATCCGCAAGCTCTTTGGGACTTTTTCCCATTGCGTAGAGTCCGCCGACCAACCCGCCCATGCTGGTTCCTGCGACGTAATCAATCGGAATGTGATGATCCTCAAACCATTGCAGCACGCCGATATGCGCCAGTCCCAGCGCCCCGCCGCCTTCAAGAGCCACTCCGATCTTGGGCCGCGTCCCGTGGGTCGAAGTCGCAGTCGAAAGCTGGCCGCTTTTCTCCTGTTGTGCGTTGGCCCACGGCGTGAGTACGCAGAACGGCGTGAGAATCAGGCACAAGTAAAGGACGCGGCGGCACATGGGAGCCTCCTGCTTGAGGGCGGCGATTGACAGAGAAATTCCTACCGAGTCTTACTCAGCTTTTGTGTTTGAGCAACTCGTTTCGGGCAACGTGAAACGACCCTGAAGCCATATCCGCTCTCGATCTAGGTGCCGCCGCTCTCGGCCGCTTCGCAAAGCGTCGCATTTGCTTCCTCCGCCGGATGAGCGGGCCGGTTCGCAAAGCCCACACCGGCAAGGACCAGGATTCCTCCCATGATTTGCGCGCCAGTCAGAGGCTCCGCCAGCAGCAGCGCCGCGAGAACCGCCGTGAGTGGCCCCTGCGACAGCAGGCTGACGGAAGTGACCGTAGCGGGAAGATGCCCCATGGCGTATGTCAGGGCGAAGTATCCACCGAGTTGCGAAACCAAGCCCAGCCCCAGCAACGCCGCCCACGACCTCCCGTTCGGCACGCTCAAGGGCACTCGCAGCACGAGATTGAAGATGAGCAGAAAGAGGGTGCTTGTAAGAATCGCCAGCCGCAAAAAGACCAGTGTGCTGGTATGCGTTCGTACCTGCTCTGTGGCCATCAGGTATACAGCGAAGAATGCCGCCGCGAGGAGTGCCATAACGTCACCCCAGCCGAATTTTGCATGGCGCGCCAGATCGCTCCACACGATCACGAACGCTCCAGCAATTGCCAGCGCCAGTCCCAGCCAGAAGGCAAAATTGGGCCGCTTCCCGAATACCATCCACGTCAACAGGCCCACGACTATCGGCGTGTTATTGCCCAGGAGAGTCGCATTCACGGCCGACGTCTTCAGGATCGAAGTATTATAAAAAGCCAAATCCAGTGCGAAAAAGAGCCCGCCCGCCGATATGATTCCCAAAGTTCGCAAGCTCACCCGCTGGCGGGTGCGATCGAAGAACCAGGTGGGAAGCAAAATGAGCGCAGGAATAAGTAGCCGGTAGAAGGCGGATGCCGGCCCCGGAATGTCCGTCCAGCGCACGAAAATTGCCGACCACGAAATGCAGATAATCCCGGCAATCAACGCCAGATAAGCAAGCGTTCGCTTGGATTGGGGCGCGGGCATTTTCTGGAAGTTTCTGGCCAGGCGGGGACTCCGCCACGCCAACGGCATTCCGAGTATCGCACAATGCGGCGCCCAAACTTGCCTGCGCGAACGAAAGCGCCACCTTCATTTCAGGAGTGTCGGATGCGGCTTCGGCAATTCAACCAGTCACATAGCGTCTCAAGTCCTCGGGCGCGAGCAGGTCCTGATATTCGGGATGCTTGCGGATGAAATCCGCGATGTAAGGACACGTGGGAACGACATGAAGATTTTGCGAGCGCGCGTAGTCCAGTCCCGCGCGAGTCAGTTTTCCGGCGATTCCTCGCCCTTCAAATGCTCGCGGCACTTCCGTGTGGTTGTACACGATGCAATCCGGACGGCGGCGATACGTCAGCAGAGCCAACTCGTTTCCCAGGGCGATTTCGAAGCGATTTTCCGCCCCGTTATGTACCACCTTCAGAGCGTCCAGATCGAGGTCCATGCTTCTGGGATTCCTTTGGTGGTTTTCCCGGCGCGGCTCTCAGCCCTCTGCCTGACGGTCAGGCACTCGCGACGCGAACAGCCTCGCCAGCTCCGCGTGATCCATCACCACCACGGGATCGTTCTGGATCGCGTCGAAGTATTTCTTTTGAAACTCATCGCCGGACGCCGTTGGGGCAAACATCTTGCGCGCTAACTCAAGTGCCACGTCGGCGTCTTCTGCGGCCACCGGTGCCTCGCTCGTCAGCGTTTCGTCAATTCGCACGACAAACTCCGAAAGGTTGTGCAGCCACGCAAACTGTGGATTGTCCACCACCAGGCGAAATAGCTCGCCCGCGTTCACCGCGCCGAACTCCTTTTCGTAGGCCCGCCGTTCCATCTCCAGGAGCGATTTGTGCAGCCGCAACAGCGCGCCGCGCAGCGCCACCAGTCTTTCACGCGCGCCGGCATCATCTCCGGCTCGCCGAGGTGAGTTGGGAGGAGGATGGTTCACGCTTAATTGTGATATCGCTTCTCCCCTACCGGCAAGGCAATTGGCAATACATTCCCGTGAGGCGGCAGCGGGCAAGTTGCGTACGGCGTGAAGGCGCAGGGCGGATTTTCCAGGCGGTTGAAATCCAGAACGAGCTCGCCGGGCTTCTCCAAACCGTTTGTCGGAAATCCCGTATAGAGAAACCGGCACGAAGGATAGGTCGCCGTACTGCTGGTCGGGTCGCGCAAGATGAAGAACAGTTGGGCAACTTTGGGATCTTCGAGCACCGGTTCCAGGCAAAGTCTTTTTCCGAGCAGAGTAAATTCAGCCACTCCTGGGACCGGCTGCGGGTAACTCGTTCCCACCAGCGTTGCGAGCATCACGGTTTTCGGAGGCGTGTACGGAATCCATTTCGCCATAACGCGATAGGTTTCGTTTCCTGGATACCACTTCAACCCTTGGAAATGGACCAGCGTCGGCGAATGCGAATCCTTGATGCGCAGCGCGAAGCGATTCCCCCGCCGAACGACGTACATATTTAGCGTTCCGATCGCCAGGTGCGGATTAAACTTGTCCTCATCGGGATCCGTGCGCAGCGATTCTTCCTTTGCTGCAGCTCCTCCTACGAGCAGTTCCTTCGGAAATCCCCCGGCAGGCGGAATCAACGTCACGGTTTCGCCGCTCAGTCGCAGTATCGCCACATGCGGCGGATTTCCGGCGGCCAGATGAATCTTGTTGTCCGGCGCGGAGCCGAGCGGATTGTCGCCTTCTGCCAGCCAGTCCAGCCCAGTAAGCGATAGCCATCCGTCCGGCGTTTGCAGCTTCGCGGCGTGGTCCTCACGCCACTTCAGAAGCTCATTCCGCCATGCGGATCCTTCGGAGAAGGCTGCCGCGGAAATAACGGCCAACAGGGCGACAATGCCCACGGAGCGAAGTATTCGAAGCCTGGATCGCATAAAAAAGTATACCGTGAATCGCGAGATTCAGGTAAAGGGAGCACTCTGCCACACAAGCAAGCCGCACTCCCCGTTCCTCGTTCGTCTTACTTTGCCACCACCAGGTTGTTCTTCACCGAAAACACATTCGGCACGCCGTTCGCGCGGAGTCCCGCGAGATTCTTGTCCGCCTCGGAATCCACCACGCCTTCAATCGTCACGTTGCCATTTTTCACGATGATGTGGATCGAAGGCACTGCTTCCATGCCATATCGCGAAAGCGCGGCGTCGAAATAGATTGCGCGATACACCGCTCGCCGGATTTTGTCATCGTTGGGGGAAAGGGGCAATACTTCAATCTGATTGTCCACGCTGGCCACTCCCTCGATCGTCTTCACTGCCGCTGCCGCATCCGATTTCAGCGTCGGCCGCACCACCTGCCCGTAAAGCGTGACTTTGTCCCCTTCCACTTTGTATTGCAGATTGTCGAACACCGAGTAGTAGGGCAGCAGCAGCAGTTGGTGCCGAACTTCGCGGATTAACCTCTGCTCCTCTCTCTGTTCGTTCCGTTGGTGCGGCATTTCCTGCAATCGTGCGGGAGCAGCAACTGGAACGGCCATCGATGCGGCAATGAACATTGCCAATGGCAGGGCCCCGTAATTCTTCAGCATGTTGTCCTCCTCAAAAAGCCCGAAATGGATTCCCCGGTGTTAGATTCATAAAGTCGTAGGAATGGATACAACCCTCAGTCCGCCCCGGGTGATAGGATACGGCAAGAAACGTAAAATCGTCATTTCACGGTTCTTTCATGAAGCCTTTTCTCGGCGAATGAACTTGGGAAGCGAGGCAGAGTGCTGGTAATCGCCCATCGTGGCGCCTCCGGTTATGCGCCCGAAAACACCATGACGGCTTTCCGAAAGGCCGTCGCCATGGGGGCCACTTTCATTGAGACCGATCTGCATCTCTCCCGGGATGCTCGCTTCGTGGCCATCCACGACGAAACTGTGGACCGCACCACCAACGGCCACGGCTCCGTTCACGATCTCACTCGCGCGGAACTTCTTCGTCTTGATGCCGGCTCCTGGTTCGGCGGCGAATTTGCCGGCGAGAGAATTCCTACCCTTGAGGAAATTCTCCAATTCGCCAAAAAGCACGACGTGGATTTTTACCTCGAATTGAAACCCGGCGGGTCTTGGGGAGGGGAACACGCGCTGATCGGAGCCCTTCGCGAATCCGGCGAAATCGCGCGCATGGTCGTAATTTCATTCGATGCCGCAATCCTCGCCAGCGTCCGCAAGATCGAGCCGACCCTTATGACCGGCTTGCTCCACGACGGCACCCTTGTCGAGCCTCTCGACAAAGCTTTGGAAGTCGGCGCCCGTCAAATCTGTGTCCGCGGCGACCTCGTCTCTCCCTGGATGCTCAAGGAAGCCAAGCGCCACGATCTCCAGGTTGTTTGTTGGACTGTGAATCATCCCGCGCACATGCGCATGCTCATGGAAGCCGGGGTGGACGGTATCATGAGCGATTACCCTGACCGTCTTCTCGAAATGGCCAAAAGCAAGCAGGCTGGCGCACGCTCCTAGCGCGTCCCATCAAAGGATCGGATTCGCCTCTGGCGCCAGCGCTGCATACAATCGCGCAAATTCCTCGATGCTCAGTTCCTCCCCTCGCACTCCGCTCTTGATTCCAAGCCCACTGAGCGCTGCTTTGATTTCACTCAGCTCTGCCGTGGATCGGAGATTATTCAGCAGCGTTTTTCTTTTCTGCGCAAAGCATATCTTCACGAACTCAAAAAAACGGCCCTCCTCGCTGATCCCCATCCGCGCGCCTTCTCCCGGCAACTTTAGCGAAACCAGGGCCGACCCCACCTTCGGCGGCGGCCGGAAGGCCCCAGGCGGAATCTTCAACGCAATCGAGGGCTTCGCATGGAACTGCGTCAACACGGAAAGATATCCGTAATCCCGGGTTCCCGAGCGCGCCGCCAAACGCAGCGCCACCTCCAGTTGAATCACAATGTGAATTTCATCAATCAGCGACGAAAACCTGAAGAGGCGATGCAGGATCGGCGAAGTGATGTAATAAGGTAGATTCCCGTACACCCGAAGCCTGTGCTCCCCGGCAAGCGCCCCGAGGTCTGTCTCCAAAATGTCGCCATGCATTACGAATAGGTTTGGAAATCGCGAAGAAAGCTGGCGAAGCCGCGGAATCAGCCGCGAATCGATTTCGATGCAGTACACTGGTTCGCCGCTTTTGACCAGTTGCTCGGTCATTTCTCCGTGCCCGCCGCCCACCTCAATCCAGCAATGCGGCTTCGCCGGCGCCTGGGCCGCAGCTCCATGCGGCGAAATGCGGATTGCGCGCGCGATCCTTTCGCGCCATCCTGCATCCGCAAGAAAATGTTGGCCCAGCCGTCGTCGAGTCATGCAACGGAGAGTTTAGCAGCAACTCAATCCTCGCCGCCCGCGGCTTGACGCTTTTCCGCCCGTTCGCTAGCGTTACGTGGTGGCAAATCGTCCATGAGAATCCTCTTCGTCGCATCCGAAGGCCTGCCGTTTTCAAAAACCGGCGGCCTCGCAGACGTCCTTGAAGCTTTGCCCCGCGCCCTCGTCAGCAAAGGGCACGAAGTCGCCGTCGTCCTGCCCCGCTATCAAGCCGACAAGGAAATGCCCGTAGTCGCCACCAGCCTGACCATTCCGCTAGGCGCGCGCCTCCGTTTCCCATCGGTTGTCGGTGGAGCGCTTCTTCGCGGCGTCCGCTACTTCTTTGTGGACGATCCGCCGTATTTCCAGCGCGACGGCCTCTACGGCAATGCCCGCGGCGATTATCCTGACAACGCCGAACGCTTTTCCGAGTTTTCCCGCGCTGCCATTGAGATCGCCAAGCACGTCTGGCCTCCGGACGTCTTCCACTGCCACGACTGGCAAACCGCTCTTGTTCCCGTTCTTCTTCGCACTTCCTATGGCGATGATCCGGCCGTCAAGGATCTTCCTGTCGTCTTTACCATTCACAATATGGGCTATCACGGCCAGTTCCCCCGCGACGTCTTGGACCGCGCAGGCATTCCCCGCGCTGTTTTTCATCCGGAAGGCCTGGAATTCTTCGGTAACGTGAATCTCTTGAAAGGCGGGCTTGTCTACTCTGACTATCTGACCACCGTCAGCCGCAAGTACGCGGAAGAAATTCAGACTCCCGATTTCGGCTACGGTCTGGATGGCGTGGTGCGCACGCGCGCGAGTCATTTGCGCGGAATCCTCAACGGCGTGGATTACACCGAATGGAATCCTATGAAGGATACGCATATCGCCATGAAATATTCCGCCCGCGACTTGAGCGGCAAGCAAGTCTGCAAGCAGGACTTGCTCCGCGTTTTTGAATTGCCTTCCGAAAATTCCGCTCGCCCCGTCATCGGCATCGTTTCCCGCTTTGCGGATCAAAAGGGTTTCGACCTCATCGCGGATCGTGCCCACGAATTGATGCGCGAGGACTTGTCGCTTGTCGTGTTGGGCACCGGCGACCGCCGCTACGAAGACCTGTTTCGCGCCCTTGCTTCCTCCTATCCGGCCCGCGTCGGCGTCAAAATCGGCTACGACAATGCGCTCGCTCACAAGGTCGAAGCCGGCGCAGATATGTTTCTCATGCCCTCGCGTTACGAACCTTGCGGCTTGAATCAGATTTATAGTTTGAAGTATGGTACGGTGCCCATCGTTCGCGCGACGGGCGGTTTGGACGATACAATAGAACCGTTCGATCTCCAGACTGGCACTGGCACCGGCTTCAAATTCACGGAATATACCGGGAGCGCTCTCTTGTACGCTGTGAAACAGGCGTGGCAACACCATGTTGACGACCGCATCTGGAAACGCATTCAATTGAACGGCATGGCCAAGGACTTTTCGTGGAAGAACCCTGCGGGCGAGTACGCGAATTTGTACGAGGTTGCTCGGGCGGCTCGCGGGCTGCAACCGGCAAGTAACCAAATGCCTGTTACAACATCTAATTAACTGAAAAAGGAGAACGGCCGGCCAACCAGCCTGCCGCACGTGAAACCATGGCGGAAAACATTCAAGCAGTGAATGACGGTAATTTTGAGGCCGAGGTGCTGACGGCAAGCAATTCCCAGCCGGTGATGGTGGACTTTTGGGCGGAGTGGTGCCGCCCCTGCCACATGCTTGCGCCCACGGTGGCGGAGATCGCCCACGATTATGCGGGAAAGTTGAAGGTCACGAAACTGAACGTGGACGAGGCCATGAATTCGGCTGGCCGGTACAACATCCGCGGCATCCCCACGCTCCTGGTCTTCAAGGGCGGCCAGGTAGTCGAGCAGATCGTCGGCGCGGTTCCCAAGGATCAGATCACCAAGGCGATAGATCGTCACCTCGGCTGAATCAATTCGAATCTCCCGTAAGCGCTTCCGAAGGCTCGCTGTTCGAACGGCGAGCCTTCTCTTTATGGCTTCTACGCTCGCTTGACCGCGTACTGCGATCTTGCTAAGTTCCGCCCTGAATTTCCATGGCGAAACAAAACTCCAGCGGTCGCATCCCCGAGCTTGATGGTCTCCGCGGTACCGCGATCCTCTTTGTTCTCGTCTTTCATTACATCACCCAGCAGGGCCCCACTCCCCAGGGAACGTTAGCCCACATTTTGCAGCGCGCCGTCATCATGGGCTGGAGCGGTGTGGATCTCTTCTTCGTCCTCTCTGGATTTCTCATTGGCGGCATCTTGATGGACGCCCGCTCCTCCGCTTTCTATTACCGCACGTTCTACGCGCGCCGCTTTTTCCGAATTATTCCGATCTACTATCTTTGGATCACCGCCTATGTCCTCGCGATAACTGTTGCCGGCACAAGGATTCAATCCCTTTCCAACTCCGGCATTCGCCCTCCTCTCGATTTTGCCGTCTTCGCCCACTATATCTTTCTTCAGAATCTCGGCTTTCACGGTTTCGGCGGCTTGGCCGGAGCCTGGTTCGGCCACCTGTGGTCTCTGGCAGTGGAAGAGCAGTTTTATCTTCTAGCGCCGCTCGTGGTGCGTCTTGCGACCCCGCGAAAGTTGCCCACGATCCTTGCCCCGGTGATTGTGGCTGTACCGGTTTTGCGGACCGCGCTCCTTTACTGGGTGCATGCCACGCCTGGTTTGGTCACCGTCCTTATGCCCTGCCGCGCCGATGCACTGGCTCTGGGAATGCTCGCGGCTGCCTTGTGGAGAAATCAAGGTTCGCGCGATTGGCTCGAACGAAACGGAAAGAAACTTTACGCCTTCTTCGGTCTTCTCCTCACTGGAGTCGCACTCCTGTGGATTTGGGCTCCCGAATCCGGCACTCGGGGCATGCAGACGTTCGGATTCACCTGGTTGGGCATGTTTTATGTTGTGGCCCTTTTGCTCAGCCTCTTAAAAACCAGCGGCCCGATCGCGAGAGTGATGAGGATCGGATGGCTTCGCGAACTGGGCACGGTTTCGTATTGCGTCTACATCAT
>DATJAD010000110.1:0-6427 GCA_035516615.1 Candidatus Acidiferrum sp. | reverse complement strand
GCTCTCGACGGCAATCCCGTCCCCAATCCGGCAAAAGTGCCCGTCCTCTGGCTCGGTACCGCCGAGCGCATCTCGGCCATCGTCGAAATGAATCATCCCGGTGTCTGGATTCTCGGCGATCTCGCCGATGACGACCGCCATAACGGCATGGGCATCGTCGTCGAATACGCCGGCCGCTCCGGCAAAGCCCAGTGGATCGCCCCGCCGCCTTTTCGTTGGAATTACGCGCGCTTTGGCAATCACGGCGCTTCCGCTCCTGCGCCCGACGAAACTTTCGAGATGACTTTCGCCAAAGACAACGCCGCCGACGCAGGTTTCAATCGCTGGACCATCAACGGCGTCCCCTTCCCCATGGATGGCATGTTTGGAAAACCCGTTCCCGCGGCATTTCACCTAAAGGAAGGCAAGCGCTACCGCCTCCGCATGCGCAACGCCAGCGACGACATTCATCCCATCCATCTTCATCGCCACAGTTTTGAGCTGACCAATCTCGCGGGAACTCCTACCGCAGGCGTGATCAAAGACGTCGTCATGCTGGGCGGCTATCAGCAATACGAAATTGATTTCGTCGCCGACGATCCCGGCCTCACGCTCTTCCACTGCCACCAGCAGCTGCACATGGATTTCGGCTTCATGGCCCTCTTTGATTACACCTGATGCGTGACCGAGATGCCCTTCAATTCTTCGCTTCCGCTTTTTGCAGTGGCCGGTCTTCAAACCGGTGCTCTTCCGGTTCTTCCGTCTTGCGGAAAACTTTGCGTTAGGCCGTCCACCCGGCCCGGTATTCCCGCTTCAAATAGGTGTTCGCGGCTGGAAAATTTGTCACGCGCATATTCGCGCCGTCATACGCGATCTTCGTCCCCGCTCGCAGTGCCACCACTCCCAGCACCATTGTCTCCGTCAGCTTCGCCGCATAATCGAACGGACACGACGCCTCCGTCTTCCCCTTCACGGCGTTCACCCAGTTCATCTCGTGATCCTCTCCCTCAATCCGCGGCAGCTTCACGGGCGGCTTCCCAAACGAATCCCCCAGCGACTTCGGCAGCAGCCTCGGCCTCCACCCATAAGTATCATGCAGCAGTTTTCCCTTGCTCCCGATCAGCAACGCCCCGCCTTCCTGGCTCAACTCTTCTTCGCCGAGTTCTTCCGGTCTCGCCGGTTTCAGCCCGCCGTCATACCACGTCAGTTTCACTGGCGGCATGTTTCCCCGCGCGGCAAACTCATAAAACGTCAGCGTCGCGTGCGGATACGAAGCTCCATTAAATGGTGTGGACACCGTCTCAATGCTCACGGGCAGCCCCAGCTTCAGCCCCCACATCGAAACATCCAGCAAATGCGCGCCCATGTCTCCGATTGCTCCAACGCCCCAATCCGACCACCCCCGCCAATTGAATGGGTGATAGATGGGGTGGTACGTCACATCCGGCCCCACCCCCAAAAATAAATCCCATTTCAGCGTATCCGGCACCGGGAAATTCCCAGCTATCGCCGCCGCCAGCCGCGCATCCACTCCATTTCCGTTCCACGGCATCGTCGCCACTGGCTCCGTCGGCATCACCGGCCTTGGCACTCCTTGTGGCCAGAATCCCAGCGGCCGGTTCGTCCACACGTGCACTTCGCGCACTTCCCCGATCGCTCCCGCCCACAAATATTCCACTGCCTTCCGTGCGTCATCCGAGGAGTGCCCCTGATTCCCCATCTGCGTAACCACCTTGCTCGCTTTCGCCTCTTGCGCCAGTTGCCGCGCCTCCGCCACCGACCATGTGAGCGGCTTCTGCACGTAGACCGCTTTCCCCAGTTGCATCGCCGCCATCGCGATTGGCGCGTGCATGAAGTCCGGCGTCGCCACCACCACCGCGTCAATGTCCTTCTGCTTCTCAAGCATCTCTCGATAATCCCAATAATGTTTCGCCTTCGGCAGCCTCTCGTTTTTCAGCTGAATCATCCCTTCAAGGCGCTTCTGCTCTTTCGCCCGGTCGAACTCCCCTCCCGGCCTTTGCGGCGGATTGTGTCCCACGTCTTGCGGCTTTTGCGAAGAAGGCGCCGGCTCCGCCTGTTCCAACCGCTTCCTCAATATCTGAATATCGCTTTCCAGCCGGTCAAATCCCTTTTGCGCGTAGCCCCAGTCCACGTCGCACAGCGCCACGATGTTCTGGCTCGCCAGGTTGATCAGGTTCTCGCGCCCCATTCCTCCCACGCCAACTGCCGCGATGTTCAGCGTGTCGCTCGGCGCCACGAACCCGCGCCCCAGCACGTGCCGCGGCACGATCGTCAGCGCCGCTCCTCCCGCCGCCATCTCCGTCAGAAAATCCCGCCGGCTCACTTCCTTCTTTTTCGCCATGGACGTCTCCTTCGCGCAGCGAAGCATACCGCCTTTCGCTCCCACTTCGCGATTGCGAACTGAACTGAATTCTAATTGTTGATGAAGCTGATTTGTGGAGCTCTTGCCCGACGGCCCTATCTCGGCCGTGCCAAATATAGGAAGAACATCAGCGATAGTTGGACTTCGCGCAGTAGGTACAAGGGCACGTGAAACACCGGGATGCGGAACCACTTCCGCTCCGTCCATCGCTCCCGAACGCTGCCCCAGAAAGCCGCCAGATCCCCTCTCGTGTATACCTTGTTCTGCGCCAGCAGCGGCGACCATTTCACCCAGAACAAGTGAACCTTCGACGGCACCCGCACGGACGGGAAGGAAATCTTGGCCTTCTTGTAAGCGGCTTGCATGTCCGCCACCTTCAGCCGCCCGTAAGCCGCGCGAATCTTCGTGAACTCTTCCACCAAGCGCCTCTCCGCTTCGCTCGGATGCCGCGTTTGCAGCCACAGCTCTTCCATCTCCAGCAACAGCCGCGCCATGCTCGCCACGTGGCTCCGGATTTCCTTGATCCGCTCGCGGTAATACGCCCATCTCGACACAATCGGAAAACCCGGCCGGCGATTCTTCCGCCCCTTCATCCGGAAAAACCCGCACATCATCGGATGCCGCTGTTCGGTCTGGATCGAATTCTTGTACCAGATAAATCTCGTAAAGTTGTTCCAGTACCGTTCTTTCGGCGTGCGCCGCAGCACCGCCTTCATGTTTTCAAAGCTGTAGAAAGTCTTCCACGCCTCAAAGTAGCTCTTTTTCCATTCCCCGTTCTTCAGAAACGGATGCACCGTCACTTCATGGTGCGAATCGTAAAGGTTGAAATCCTCGTGCATCCATTCCCCGCGCCGCACCATCATCAGATGGTCCATCGAGCCCGGCAGCGGCATCAGCATGAAGAACGATGCATGGTCCGGCTGCACGTCGTTCATCAGGTACGCGATGTCTCGCCGTATGGTTTCCGTCTTGTCAAACGGGAATCCGATGATGTACCCCACGTGCGTGCAGATATTCGCCTGCCGGTATGCATTGATCAGCTGCGAATACTCCTGCACGTGATTCTGCTTCTTCCCCGCAGCTGCCAGGTTCCCCGGATCCACGCTTTCCATCCCGATGAACACGTTCGTGCACCCCGCCCGCTCCGCCTTGGCCACAAAGTTCTTGATCTTCCAGGACAGCACGTCCACCTGCATCATGAACGCCACGGGGATCTTCTCTTCTTCCCGCAGCTTGATCAGCGCGTCAAAAATTCCTTCCCAGTTTTTGTTGCGCGCGAAGTTGTCGTCCGTGAAAAAATAAAACGTAATCCCGTTCTCCTCGTAATTGTGCCGGATTGCTTTCGCGATATGCTCCGCCGACCGGAACCTCATCTTCCGGCCCTGCACGTTGATGATCGTGCAGAACGTGCACTCGAAAGGGCAGCCCCGTCCGCAATCCAGCGTCCCGAAGTTCGACGCCACGAATTTTCTCAGGTAGCTCCTGCGAATCGAGGGAATCGGCTTCTCATAAAGATCCGGCTTGTTGTCAATGAAGTCGTAGAGTGGCTTCAGCCGCCCATGAATCGCATCATTCAATAAATCGCCCCAGCTCTCTTCCACCTCGCCTTTCACGATCGTCACGCCTTCATCCATTAATTGCTGGATGTCCGCCGGTATTCCCGGCAGCAGCGCCAGGTACCCGCTCACGTGGAACCCGCCGATCATTACCGTCAGCCCCGCGCGCCGGAACTCTCTCGCCAGATCCGTCGCCCTCGGAAACTGATTCGTCTGCACTCCCACCAAACACACAATGGTCTTCGTTTCCCTTCCGCGCTGTGATCTGCAGATCCTCTTGACGGGAATGCGGTCCACGGTCTCGTCCAGCACGTGCAACTTCACGCGCAGCGATTCTCCCAGCCGTTTCTGCGCCACGACGTCTTCCGTTAACCCCGCCAGGCATGCCAGCGTGTTGCTCGGCAGCACTCCGCGCCAGTGCCGCACCACGTAGCCGTCGTCGTCGTACTGCGTGGGTTTGATCAAATAAAGATTGAGTTTCTTCAGCATGTGGCCACCTGGTTGGCTGGAAATTCTGAGAAGCGCAGCTTCCCCAAACTGCACGGTCCTGCTGGGAGTTCCCCGTGGTCTTTCGGTGAGCGCTTTTCGTTAGGGCAGTTCCCTTTTCTTGTTCCCTCTGGGCCGGGACATTCTCTCGTTCTTCCGCCTCTCGGAGTATACACCCTCGCAAACGCTTGCAGCTTCTATCAATTCATGAAGGCGATACATCCAGCCCCCTGCATGGCCGCTCGGATGGACCCTTGCCATTAGGTATGACTAATGAAAGCGGCTGGCGCCATCTTCCCCTCTCGCTTGGCCTTCCCCTCTACACAGCTAATTCAAACCGTGCGACTCCGCCCGAAATCCCCGCCCCCGGGAAGGCCGCCCGTCCCTTTCCCCACATGCGAATCGCCGCGAACACCGGCATCATTCCGAAAAAGGCGATCGAGTATCCTCCGCCGGTGACGTGATATCCGAATATGCTCCCCACAAACCCGCTGGAAGCCCCGATTCCCATCATGTACCCATCGCAGGGGAACGCCAGTGACCCGAAATAATGCCCCGGAGCAACCCCCACGTTGTCGAACCCTCCGCTGGGGTCGGCTGTGTTGGACCAGTTGGCGCCGACGGGGAGTCCCTTCCCCTCGCCGACGCTGAAGCAGCGGTAATTCACGGCAAACTTCTCCTTGGTGACCGTGTTGGAAAAATACAGCTTGCCGTAAGCCACGCTAAAGAAGAGCGACCCGCTTTTTTCTTCCGAAGTGTCCAGCTTCCAGTCGGTTCGCAGCATTAGGCCCATGGATCAATCCCTCCTTCGGCATCGGCAAAGTCTCTTGTGGCTGGATATTGCGCAGATGGGGCGGAAAATGCCCCCTGTTTTCCATCCCTGATAAACCCCGCCTGCCCTGCCACTTCTCTGCCCATCGGCTGCGCATCATACCCCTGAACCAAGACGTTGTCACGGCGGCGCGTCCCCCGAAATCCCTTCCTGTGAGTGAGGCCTCAGTTCACTGCTTCATCTTTGCGATTGTCAACACGTCCCACTCTCCTCCAAAATACTTTTCCACCGCTTCCTTGAAAATCTCGTTCTCGTCCGTCGCGTGCGCAAACAGCGTCATGCACGATCGAAACTTCAAATCGTCCGGAAACCCGAAAATCTCCTGCACCGTTCTTTCCTTCGCCTCCACCACCAGCCTCGTACAGTCCCTCAATCTCGGCCCCAACACCGCATGCTTCAAATACGCCTCCGCCTCCTCCCGCGAACCAATCGCGTACCGCTCCGCCATCGGGCTGTGTCCCAATCCCCGAAGCTGCGGAAAAATGAACCACATCCAATGCCCTCTCTTCCATCCCGCTCGCAGTTCCTCGACCACCTCTGCATACACCCCCTCCTGCGCCTCCACAAACCTCTCCAGCTCAAACGAATCGCTCACCTCGGAACTTTCCCTCGTTGAGTTTATCCTCGCAGAAACGCGGATGCCTCTTTCAGAAAATCCGGCCACCGCGCCCCGCCAATTGGCCCATGTCCCGCGTTAGGAATGATCCAAAGGCTCGACCGGGGAATGGCCTTTGCCATCTCCACGGAAATCTCAACCGGGTAAAGCGGGTCGCGGTCCCCCTGCACAATTAAGGTGCGCGCCTTGATTGTCGCCAAGTGCGGTGGAGTAAAATTCATATCGTCGTAGGATTCCGAGAAAGCTTCGGTCTGCGCAAGGAGCGCTTCGATCTGCTTCTCACCTCCGGGATGGCGTTCCCGCAGCACTTCCCAATCCTCCTCGGTCAGGCTCTGCCTGTATTGCCGC
Source organism: Candidatus Acidiferrum sp. (assembly GCA_035516615.1). Lineage (GTDB taxonomy): Bacteria > Acidobacteriota > Terriglobia > Acidiferrales > UBA7541 > Acidiferrum. The sequence continues at coordinate 227 of DATJAD010000110.1, read as the reverse complement.
ATGATCGCACGCGCTTGTTCGGGAAAATAGCTCGTCGCACTGACGAGGACCATCGCCTCCGCCCGGTCAGGCTGTCTCGTCGCAAGGTGCAGCAGCACGTTACCTCCTCCGCTGACTCCAATTCCCTTGAACTTGGTGATCCCCAGGTAGTCCAGTAGCGCAATCAGATCATCGGCGGCATCCGCGTGACGAAAAGCTTTGGTTGGGTTTGACGACCGTCCATGGCC
>DATJAD010000109.1:0-3733 GCA_035516615.1 Candidatus Acidiferrum sp. | reverse complement strand
AGATACGAAGAAGCAGATACGCTGGGATTCGGGAGTGGGCATCAAGCCGATTTCACCGACGGGGACGAAGCGGCTGGTGCGGCGGGCGATCAAGTACGCGCTGGCGCATGGACGGAAGAGCGTTACGCTGGTGCACAAAGGGAATATTCAGAAATTCACGGAAGGGGCGTTTCGGGACTGGGGATACGAGCTGGCGCGGGAAGAATTCCGCGCGGAGACGGTGACGGAGCGCGAGAGCTGGATTCTAGATAATTTGGACAAGAATCCCGGCCTGCGTGTGGAACAAAATGCAGCGATGATCGAGCCGGGACTTGAACGGGCGACCGAGGCGTTCAAGAAATCAATTTATGACGAGGTGAAACAGACGCTGGATTCGATTTACGCGACGCACGGTAAGGGGCAGTGGAAGAAGAAGCTGATGGTCAACGACCGCATTGCGGATTCGGTGTTCCAGCAGGTGCTGCTGCGCGCGGATGAATACAGCGTGCTGGCCACGCCGAATTTGAACGGCGACTACCTTTCGGATGCTTGCGCCGCGCAAGTGGGCGGGTTGGGCATGGCGCCGGGGTCGAACATTGGCGATGGATTCGGCATTTTCGAGGCGACGCACGGCACAGCGCCGAAATATGCGGACAAAGACGTGATCAATCCGAGCTCGGTGATGCTTTCCGGCGCGATGATGTTCGAGTTTTTGGGTTGGAACGAAGCGGCCAAGCTCATCGAAGACGGCATCGCGCGGACGATTCAGCAGAAACGCGTGACCTATGACCTGGAGCGGCTGATGCCGGGCGCGACCAAGGTTGGCACTTCGGCTTTTGCCACGGCGATCATCGAAAACATGAAAGGGATGGCGGCAGGAAGATAGCGTGGGAGCGCAATTTTTTAGGAGACTGGACCAATGCGGAAGAAAGTGACGGTAGTGGGAAGCGGATTTGTGGGATCCACGACGGCGCAACGGATTGTGGACAAGCAATTCGCGGATGTGATTTTGACGGACATACTGGACGGGCCGCCGGCGGGGAAAGCACTGGACATGTTGGAGTCCACGCCGATCACGCGGACGGACGCCAGCGCGCTGGGGATTTCCACGGCAAACGGCGATTATTCGGCAACAGCGGGCAGCGACATCGTGGTGATCACGGCCGGATTTCCGCGGAAGCCGGGGATGAGCCGCGATGATCTGCTGAAGGCCAACTACGACGTGGTGAAGGCGGTCGTCGAGCAGATTGCCAAGCATTCGCCGAACTGCATCATTATCGTCGTAACGAATCCGCTGGACGCGATGGCGCAGGCGGCGTTCAAGGTGAGCGGCTTTCCGAAGAACCGGGTACTGGGAATGGCGGGAGTGCTGGACTCCGCGCGGATGAGCGCGTTCGTGGCCATGGAATGCAAGGTGAGCGTGGAGAATGTGCATTCGTTCGTATTGGGTGGACACGGCGACGATATGGTGCCGTTGCCAAGGTATTCAACGGTGGCGGGAATTCCGTTGCCGGATTTGCTCCCCAAAGAACGCATTGACGCGATCGTGGAACGCACGCGCAAAGGGGGCGCGGAGATCGTGAATTTGCTGAAGACGGGATCTGCGTACTACGCACCGTCGGCGGCAGCAGTGGAAATGGTGGAAGCGATTCTGAAGGACAAGAAGAAGATCCTGCCGTGCGCGGCGTATCTGGAAGGCGAATACGGAATCAAGGGGCTTTTTGTCGGCGTTCCGGCGAAACTCGGCGCCAAGGGGATCGAGGAGATTATTCAGATCAAGCTATCTCCGGAGGAAAACACCGCGTTGCAGAAATCCGCGAATTCCGTGCGCGAGCTTGTGAACGTCCTGGGAATCTAGTCCAGCACAATACAACGCCAGGAGCGCCTAGCACCGAGAGCAAAGAATTTACCCTGCCGAGAAATCCTCTAATCGAGATACTTCCAATGCTTCCAGGAGGTTTGCAGGCTCTGCTTTGGCTTGCGGCAGAGGTAGATTGTGAGATTGGATTCCTCCGGAAGCGCGTGAGGCGGGCTGATCGTCTCCATCGGGGTGACTTCGTCAAAGGCCTGCTTGAGGCGATTTGCCGAAAAGCCAATGGCGATGACGACGTCGCCCGAATAGCCGCGCGGGCCCCAATAGCCGTATTGATTGTGGCCGCTGATGGCGTGCGGCAGGCCGTAGCGGGCGCCAAAATAATCCACGGCTCCCGCTTCGCCGTAGTTGTATGCAAGGATCGCGGCTTGCTTGCGATCCTCGGGGGAAAGCTGGCCGTAAACGCGGGCAATGGCGCGGACCTGATGACGCCATCCAAACATGTCGCCGAAAAGTTGAGGCAGATCGGCTTCGGGGACATTTTCGACATGGACGGCTTTCACATCCCAGAAAGCGCAATAGCGGACGGCCGCGTGAACGGGAAGAATCGGCATCGCCAAGGGCGCGGCAATCGCGGCGCCGATCACGAGCGGGACAATGATGGCAGGTCTCAACCAAACGCCCGTGCGCGGCAGCAGGCGCAGCTCAACCCAGACCGCGCCACCGGCAAGCAGCATGACGTAAGCGGGTGCAAGGTAATAGATTTTTCCGTGGAGCAGAATCATTTCCAGCAAAACAACGAGATAAGCCCAGCCGAGAACCGCAAACTTCTTTCCTACGCGATCGGCGAGGAAAAACCACAGTCCGGCGATCCAGATCGGCGCGGCGAGAGGATGCGTCAGAAGCGCCTGTTGCGCGATGAATTCCCACGCGGGCACGACGGCATACTTTGTTCCGATGACGGTGTGGAGCAGGGCGATCGTTGGCCAACCATGATGCATTTCCCAAAGAAAATTCGGCAGGAAGAGCAACATGGCGATTGAGGCGCCGGCCCAGGTCCAGAAGCTGGCGAATTGGCGCCGCGCGGGCGTGAGCAGCAGGCCGACGGTCAAGCCCGTGCCGAAAAATAGCATGGAGTGCTTGTTGAGAATCCCCAGGCCAGCCACGAGCCCGAAGAGCAGCCAAAGCCGCTGATCACCGCCGTTGAGGATCCGAAGGACGATCGCAGCGCAGGCCATCCAAAACACGGGCTCGAACGCGTTCATGGAAAGAAAGTTGTCGAAGGTGAGATAGATTGGCGCGAGAAGTACGGTGAGCGCGGCAAGTGTCTGGGCGAATTTGCCACCGCCGACTTCACGGGCAATCCATCCGCCGAGAAAGATTTTAGCGGCGGAGGAGAGCGCGGGAAGAAAACGCAGAGCGAAGAGCGAATTACCGAGAAGCGCGCGGCTCACGCGCGCGGCGACGGCAACCAAGGGAGCGTGATCCACGTAACCCCAGGCGAGATGCTCGCCGCAGGCGGCGTAGTAGAGTTCGTCACGGAAGTAGCCGTAGCCACTGTTGAAGAGGAAATGAAAGAGGGTGCCGAAAACGGCGAGGCCATAAACCCAACGACTCAACGGAATCCGTGAAGCCGGCGATTGCGTTTGAGCCACGGCGCTGTCGTTCACGGCTTGAGACACGACACCTTCATGGTGCGGCTCGACATACGAAGAACTCCTCCTTTCTTCTAGCCTCGTGCGTTGTCGTTTGGACCATCTTCTATTGGCCGCTCACGATGGATGCCGTCTTGATGTAGTCGAGCTTGGGCCAGCCCTGCTTGAGATATTTGTCGCCAAGCTTTTCGAGGCTGTCCTGATTCGGAGCGTCCGCGTCGCCGTAGCCTTCGTACATCATTTCGACGACGTTCATGCCCATGCCGTCCACAACGCCGAAGGGAGC
>DATJAD010000108.1:0-7608 GCA_035516615.1 Candidatus Acidiferrum sp. | reverse complement strand
TTCGCGCAGGGGCGCCGTCCGCCTGAATCGTAGATTGTCCGAATTATTCGGCGACCGTCGCGATGGCGCCGCGACGCCGCATCACCCATTTGCCCAAGAAGTAACCAATTGTGCCGGTCGCAATTCCTCCGAAAATATCCGCGACGTAGTGGTAGCGGCCCCAAATCGTGGACGCGCACATGGCCGCAACGAGCGGAAGCATCACCCAGAATAGCCAGCGGCGGTGCCGCCACGCGCCCCAGAGCGCCGCGAGGGAGCCGGCCACGTGCTCCGAGGGAAACGCCGCACCGCGCACCCGGCCATAGTGTTCGATGAAATTGATCGTTGCAGTGAATGGGCCACCTTGCAGCGGGCCTCGCCACCAGCCGGCCATCGCAAACCACGGACTCTGGATGGGAAACATCATGGCGATGAAATAGCCGATGACATAGGCGATCGCGGAATAGGTCATCACCGACCAGTAGGCCTGCCATTCCTTGCGGAAGTAGAGAATCCCGCCGATCACGAGCAGATAAACGAAGTATGTCAGGTAGGCAAGTTGCATGAAATCGTTCCGCAGGGGTGTGGCAAATTGCTCCAGCCAGACTGACGGGTGCACGCCGAACATCCAGTGATCAAAAGCGATGAGCTTGGTGTCTTCCCAGCCGTGATTCACAAGATGGACGAGGTAAGCGAGCTCTTCGAAGCAAAAGAGAAAGAAGATATGGGGATACCAATGGCGCCAGAAGCGCCAGAAGCGCGCCGCGAGTCCACGTCCGGCGGCACGCGCTCTTTCTTCAGAGCGCGCGCCGATGCGGCAAAGCATGAGGATGATTCCCGCAACGAAGGCTTGCGCGGCGATCAGCCGCAGAGGATGGGCGAGATTCTCCGCAAATGCGGCGACCAGCGCGCTGGAAAAGGCTAGATAACCGAAGGCGATCCATTCGAACGCGCCGCAAGCAGCCCACGCAAGCGCCAATTCGCGCTTCAAGCGGCGGAGGCTGCCTTCGAGCGCGATGGACTTCTCCGCGCTGACCGCGCTCTCGTTTGAATAGTCCGCCACCGTTTCTCCTGCGCACCAGGCGCCCGCGCGTTGTTCCGCGGCGAACCGCAACTTTTCTTTTGCGCTCATCCCGCGACCTCCCGCACCTTCGGCGCGATAGTGTGGTCCGGGAAGGCGCCCCTGTCCTCGACTGGGACGCCTAAAGAGCAGTTTCGCGTGTTTTTACCGGAGAGCGTAGCGCCATCGCGCCAAACAATGACTGGCCAATGGTACAGGCGCGCGATTCGGCGCAGCCCTCTTGAGGGATTCACGGCGTAAGGCCTCCCGACGCTTTCGAGCATCCAACGGTCGTTCGCGCTGTCGCCGTACGCGCTGCATTGCGCAAGGTCCAGGCGCCAATCTTTTTCGAGCTGGCGGATCGCCTGTGCCTTCGCTCTTCCGTACATGGCGGCGCCCACAATTTGTCCCGACCACCTGCCGTTCTGTAGTCCGAGTTGCGTGGCGCAGACATGGACCGCTGTTGCGCAGCCCATTTCGCGGAGGGCTGTCTTGAGGAGTGAAGCAGCATGGAGTGCAAGCGGTTCGAGCGTTCCCGTCACGAGAAACAGCAAGTGCCCTTGGCGGGCGTGCCATGCCGCGCGCTCCATGGCTTTTCGATGCATCGCAGTTTTCGCCCATTCTCGTTGCCAGTCTCTGCCAAGGACTTTTTCCAGTGAGGGGATTCCACTGAGGTAGGCTTTGTTCGCCTGCAGAGCGTGTTGAAGACCCTGAGGGGCGAGCCGCAAAGCCTCCGAAAACCAAAGCAGGTAGTTTCGGAGTGGAATCTGCTTGCGCCGGCGAAGCAAGAGGAAAAATCTCGATTCCAGCGAAGGCTTGGGGAAAAGCGTTCCATCCACATCGAAAAACGCGGCTACTTTTCTCGTTTCTGCCCGTGAACTCATGCCGCCCCCTGCGAAGCCGCTTTCTCTGATTTTTGCGGCAGGCTGCCGGCGACCAAGTATTTCCAGCCTTCGATCAAGACAGGCAATCCTCGCACGACGCAAAATGCGCCGGTCGTCCAGGTCAGGACCAATGCCCCGGTGCGAATCGCGGCATGCAAACCTGGCGCGGGCGGGCCGAGCAGCGCAAGCGAACCGCGTTTCAAGGCCAGCTCGATACCCAGATAACAAAAACAGAGGCACTTCAGCGCGGCGTAAAGTCCGCGGCTCCAGCGCGAGCCCACGAGCAGCTTTCCCCACCAGGTCTCCACCATGGAATTCGCGCCCCAGCCGGATCGTCCCTTCTTCATCGCCAGACCGCGGAGAAAATCGGTAGCGGCTCCGCGAGCGAAGAAAAGCACTGGGATCCAGAAGGAAACCATCCCCACGACCGCAAAGTAAGTGAAGTACACATTTTCAATCATGCGATCGCCCAGAATGTCCACTTGCGCTCCCAGGGCCGATGCCAGTTTTCTGCGCCGGGCGATGTGGCCGTCGAGCGCGTCGAGAGCGATAGCAGCTATCGTAAGCACCACGCCCCCCAGATTTGCCCAGATGCCGTGTGCAAAGAGGCTGATCGCCGTGAACCCCACTCCCACGCGGAGGGCGGTCACTTTGTTGGGTGTCCAAGTCACTGCGCGAGCTCCTCTTGCGTTTAACTGTCGCCGTGAACAAAGCAAGCCTCGTGCCATGGAGGTTTTCCCAACTTCTTTCGGCTCAATCTGTTACAAGCCAGGCAACTTCCGAACTTTGCGCCATGCGCAGCCCAAATCTTTCATCTGTCGGCTTTTCCCCGCCGTAGAGTCTAAAATACGCTGACTCATCCGGGCTTTCCGTGAATCTGTGGGAGAATAGTCGGGCCTTTCGAGGAGTCTGAAACAACGATGTCGGCGCCTGCCGTCTTTTTTGCCTGGGTGGTTCTGGGAAGTGCGCGCTCATGACGCCGGACGTTTCCCTCGCCGCTGCTTTTCTTGCCGGATTGATTTCTTTTCTCTCACCTTGCGTTCTTCCGCTGGTGCCCGGCTACATTTCCATGCTCTCGGGAATCGGGATGGAGCAATTGCGTCAGGGCCAGCAGTCGCGCGGGGGACTGTTTGCTTCGGCGCTGTCGTTCGTCGTTGGCTTCTCCGTGGTGTTCATCTCTTTCGGCGCTTCGGCCAGCGCTGTCGGCTCGTTTCTCAGGGAACATCGCGCAGAACTCGCGCCAATCGCGGGCGCGCTGATCCTTCTTTTCGGCCTGCATCTTCTTGGCGTGCTCGCCAAACTGACCCTGCGCAACGGCATCATCCTCGGCGCGATTCTCGTGGCGCTCGGCTTCGCGTCATTGCTCCACCATGGGCCGCTTTTCTTTGGCTTGGGCGCCGTTCACTTTTTTTCGCTCTCGGCGATCGGTTTTTTTGGGCCGGCACTTGCCCGCTGGCTCAATCGCGACGTCCATCTCCGCAGTAGCAGCAAGCAGCCCGGCATCTGGAGCGGTTTTCTACTCGGATTCGCCTTCGCGTTCGGATGGACGCCCTGCATCGGCCCGATTCTCGCCTCCGTTCTTGCTCTGGCTGCCGCCAGCGACACCATCGCGCGCGGCGTGTTATTACTGGCCATCTACTCGGCGGGGCTCGCCGTGCCGTTCCTTCTCACCGCTCTCGGCATCGGCCAATTCCTCAAGTTCTACCAGCGCTTCCGGAAACATCTCCACGCCGTCGAAATCTTCAGCGGCGCACTCCTGCTATTCGTGGGTGGATTGGTCTTCGTCAACCGACTGACATGGCTCGCCGGCAAGCTCGGCTTCCTGAACAAGATGGTTCTGTGGCTGGAGCGGGCGCTTACCGGCGGCCACTGATTGCTTCCAAGTTGGTTGATGCATCGCCAGCCGCTATACTAGCTTTTGGAGTTTGTGATGAAGAAAACGGGACTTATCCTTCTCATCGTTGTTGTGCTCGTTGCCGTGGTCTATTACGTGGACCAGAAAACGCGCGTACCTCATGAAGATGTGACACACGCCAGCCTTGCGGGAGCGGGAAAACCTGTACCGGACGTGAGCCTCAAGGATCTCGACGGCAAAGACGTCACCCTCGGCGACTACAAAGGAAAGGTCGTTCTCGTGAATTTTTGGGCTACGTGGTGCGATCCCTGCCTCGGCGAAATCCCCGATCTGATTCAACTGCAGCAAAAGTTCGGTCCCCGCGGGTTCACGGTCCTTGGCGTTGCGATGGACGAGGAAGGTAAATCCGTCGTTGCTCCGTTTGTGGCCAAGCAGCGCTTCGACGTTGATGGCCAGAAGGAATCTTTTGACTATCCCATTGTCATCGGGAATGAGGATGTCGCGGATAAATTCGGCGGTTTGCTGGGCTATCCCACCAGCGTTTTGATCTCCCGCGACGGCAAGCAAGTCAAACGAATCATCGGCCCGATCTCCGAGGGCGAAATCTCCAAAACCATCGAGAGCTTGTTGTAGCTCAGGCTTCGCGGACCAGCGCTTTCGGCAGTTCTTTCAATTCTGCAAGTTCATCGTTCCATCCAAGATCACTGCGAGAAGAGTCCAGTCCGCCGTGGACCACAGTCAAAACCCTTGCAGGGGTTGCGGTCTTCTAAATAAATCGCAGTCCCTGCTTGCTCGAGCAGGGCGAGGTTGTCTGCTCAGTTCGCGCCACCGGCCAGACTGGCGGTTTCCTTCCCGCTGCTCGCCGAAAGCTTCGACGCCCTTTCCATTGCGCTCAAGCTGGGTTCCGTTTTCTCCCACAACAGGCGCGCATTCGGCGCATCGGCCGGATAGATCCGCGCCGACAGCTTTCCCGAAGGTTCCAACACGATATCCACCCGCCGGTTGAACGCCATCCAGGTCGCGTTCTTGTTCCGCAGCATCCATTTTTCCGGCTTTTGGGTTTCGTTCTTTAGTAAAGCTTCGACTTTCTCCGGGGCAAGCTGCTGCGTTTTCCCTACCGCGCTGGTTTCGATGATCGTCGGAGAGACGCCACGCGCCACGAGAAAGTCTTTCACTTCCTCCGCCCGTCTTTCGCTCAGCTTCTGGTTGTAGGGCTTTGAGCCTCTTATGTCCGCATGTCCCACAATCTTCAGCTTCGCATCCTGATCATACTGCGTGTAGTTCTGGAAATGATCCGCTAGCTTCTCAAGCTTCATCTCCTCGCTGGACACCAACCCGACTTTCGGGCGCCTCGGCAGCGGGTAATTCGTCGGATAGAACAAGCTCACGATCTTGATCGCCGGCGGAGGATCAATCGAGCCGACGATGTGGAGTGTCGCCGTCTTTGTCGCCGTTCCACCGCAAGCATTGGAGGCCGTCAACGTGTACTTCACGTCCTCGTTCACAGGACCGTCGCTTTTCTGAGTGGGATTGGCTTTCACGGTCTGGCTCCCACTCAGGGCTTCGCTTCCGAATGGCTCGACCATTACCGAATTCGCGTTCTTTGCCGACCAATCCAGCACTGCCGCGTCCTGCTCCACCACCTTGTCGCCGATTTTGTGGTAATACACTTCCGGTTCATTCAGCGAGAGCGTAGCTTCCGGCCGCTTGTTGACGTCCACCGCGACCGATTGCCTCGATTCGCCGCCCGGCCCAACCGCCGTCAACACATAGGTTGTATTCGCCGTGGGGCTTACAGCTCGCAGGCCTTTCGGAGAAACCTCGCCGAGTTTCGTGATTTTGATCGCGACGGCGTCACGCGTTCTCCACTTCAGGTCCGTGGATTGTCCGCAGGCAATTTCTTTCGATTGCGCCATAAGGCGTGCAGAAACCGGCGCCGGAGGCACGGTCGCGCTGGCAATCCCGGCATGAAATCGCGGCTGAGCCGCCATATTCAAGCCGGCCTTCCACTCTTTCGTTTCGGTTCTGCCGTTGTCATTCAGATGCACGATCACCTTTTGCCCGGCTTTCGCGGTGATATCTCCGGACCAGATCGTGTTCCCGTCGCGCGTCACATCCACGTGATAAGTCCCGGAATGAACCAGCAGGCGCTGATGCCAGATCCAGTCCCAGTTGAATTCGTCCACATGCCCCACGAAATATTTCGGTGTATCTCCGTTCAGCAGCACCGCCGCTCTCGGATGGCCTTTGAACTCGATATCGGCAAACGGCCCGGCCACTTCATCCCCAGTGGGCTGCAACGCCACGCTCAAGTGCGTTGTCTCCCCGGCTCCGATGGATACTTCCTGCTTCTTCGCGAGGTAGCCGTAGTTGTACACGCCAACTTCATGTTTGCCTGCTCCCAGCTCGATTTTCTGGCTTCCATCGCGTATGGCGCGCCCGTCCACGAACACGTAGGCCTGCTTGGGTTTGACGTGAATGTCGAGTGTTCCGTCCTCGGCGCTGTATTGCGCCAGCGCCGGCGCCGCGCAGATCAAGCTGCCCGCGGCCAGCAAAGCGGCAACGAATGTCCCTCTATTTCTGAGCATCTCTGTATTTCTCCTTCTGGATTGATAACCCTGGACCCGGCCCGTCGCTCTTTACCGGTTCGAACGCACGCCTCAGCGGACGAGGGCGCGCAAACGCTTCCTCACGGCGCTTCCGCAGGCGCGCATCGGCGGTTTGCCTGCGCGAATCCTCAACACACGTCATATATCGTGATGCGATATAATTGCGAAGGGTTTTCCAGATTCCGCTGTTTTGCTGCCGATGCAAGGTAGAACTTGTGGCGTTCTTGGTGGAAGCTTACAGGCTCTGCGCTATTTCGGCCCCGGAAGCGAAAGGGGCATTTCCGCCGTTCCGATTGTCCCGCTGCGCTGGTCCACGACGCCGAGGCGCAGAGTGTACGTCCCTGGGCCCAGCCCCAATTCGGAATGGTAAGGAATTCCCTGCTGCATGATGGCCGAATATTGATCGGGTTTGAGCGTGGGCTTTATCGCCACATCGCGATGCGCGGCAAGCTTGCCGTCGCTTCCATAAGCGGCAACGTGAAATTCCAGCGCCAGCGCTTTCCCGCCTCCGGCATCCTCCACGCTGACCGTGCTGGGATCAATGATGAAGTCCACTCCCACTTTCATTTTCCCCGCGGGTGACGGCGGCGCGACACGCGCATCGAAGGTGACTCCGGTGGCCAGCGGTGACCCCAGTTGCATGGCCATTCCGACCACCGCATCCAGTTGTTTCTGTGTCTTCGAATCCTCCGACGTCGCGTTCGCATAGTAGCCGCGCCGCGACCGCACGGTTACGTCCGCCCGGTTCACTTTCACTTCGATCTTGTGAAACTTCCCGTCCGCCTTGCTCGTCGGCGTGTAACCGAGCAAATAATAAGTCGCTCCATCGTCCACGCTTAGCGCCACCGAGTGATCCAGATCATTCCGGTTGATATACACTCTTCCGCCCGTATCTTGGGCAACCTGATGCATGGTAGCTTGTGTTTCTTGCAAGGAGCTGTTGGCGTTTTGCTGCTGTTGTGCAAATTCCGCTCCTCCCACGAGCTGTCCTCCTGCATCCACTCCTTGATTCTCCGCGCCGCCCTCGAGTTCCCCGACCAGGCCTCGAGCGTCCACGGGGTAAACCGCGATCTGCGCATCGCTCAGTTTCGAATCCGTCTCGCGGACCCGGTCTTCGTATAGCTCATTGATCGCCACGCGGTTTGGCTCGTTATCTCCATCTGCGCTGTACTTGATGATGTGGCTATACGTCGCCAGCGGAAACGAAGCCGTCACCCACAC
>DATJAD010000107.1:0-11618 GCA_035516615.1 Candidatus Acidiferrum sp. | reverse complement strand
CGCTTTTTGTTCGGCTGACTGGCGCGTTGGCCCTGAATGTTGCGCCGACCGCGGGTTCGCTCGCCCGACTGCGGGTATTCCAGCACCGCGTCCTCGTGATAGATGCGGTGCTCCGTATCAAAATCGTTGGCATCGGACGCCGCCCAATGCTGATCCAGCGCCGCACGGATCTCTTGATCTCGCACTCCGGTATACTGCTGCTTCTTTTGTTGACCGTTCATCTTGAGCCTCCAATTTGACAAGAAGCTAAACGCTTTAGCGGAATCGGAGTGTACGACTCGTCAAGCCGCGCTGTTTTTTCGATCACCCCAGAGTGTACACCGCGTCGAAACGTCTAACTCCTGATTAGTCGGGTGGCCGGAAAAGTTCGGGCTAGAACCTAGATGGATTCCGCGTTAATCGGGCATGTCGCGGTAATATTAATTCTGAGTAGGCCTTGATTCGGGTTCGAGATGCATAACCAACTATGACTTCAGGTAAGGCGCAGTTGTTCAGACTTCTCGACCAGTACTCGCGGAACGTACACAACTGCTTTCTAGCAGAAATGGATTTGAACGAAGAACTCACCACGTACTCTCTTTGCTTTCGTCCAGTATGTTCCAGTTTGACTGACCCTTATGCATGTTGCTACCTGGAGATTGACGCAGAAGAAGCCCATACCTTGAACCGCGCCCGGTCATTGCCCAAAACGATCACAAACTTATTGGACGCAGAATTGACTCGGCTGCGCCTGAACTTACCATATCCGGCAAAGTGCCGGTCACTGCGGACTAGTGACCGTCGTAGGCGCGCTGTAGAGCGGCAATATCAATCTTGGTCATCTTGAGCACGGCTTGCATGACGCGTTGCGCTTTCGCCGGATCGTTGTCACCCATAAGTCTGCCTAACGCAGTGGGAATGATTTGCCAGGAGAGGCCAAACTTGTCTTTGAGCCAGCCGCATTGACTTTTCGTGCCGCCTTCGGAGAGTTTCTCCTAGAGTTCGTCCACTTCTTCTTGAGTTTCGCAATTCACGAAGAAAGAAATCGCTTCGGTGAATTTGAAGAGCGGGCCACCGTTGAGAACCATGAATTCCTGGCCATGGAGTTCGAAGGTGGCGGTCAGGACTTTTCCGGCGGGGCCGGGAGTTCCTGCCGGAAGGCGGTTGACATTGCGAATCTTGCCATTTTTGAAAACGGAGATGTAGAAGTTCATGGCTTCTTCTGCGTTGTTGTCGAACCAGAGAAATGGCGTGATTTTTTGCATGAGAATACAGCCTGCGCCGGAATTTAGCTGGGTTTTAGGCTATCACGAAGACAATTCCAGAGAGGGGAAAATGGCAAGGCCCGAAGTAGAATTGGAATGCGATGAGCGTGCTGGTGGCACATCCGTGGTGGGTGAATCTGGCGGCGGGGATACCGTTTGTGGCGTATTTTTTCTGGCGGCGGAGGGGAAACGGGCTCGGAGCCGACGCGCTTTTGTACGGAGCGATTTTCGCGGTGGCGTTTGGATTTGTGGAAGCGGCGGTGGTGGTGTATTTGCGGACGGCGACGGGGCTGCTTGGCGCGACGGCAGTGGCGGTTTACCAACAGGCGCAACTTTTGCACGGATTACCGGAGAAATTGATGCGGATCGAGGTACTGCGGGAAGCGGCGACGATGGTGATGCTGGCGAGCGTGGCGCTGCTGGCAAGTACGAAAGCAAGAGCGCGGTGGGCGATGTTTTTGTGGATGTTCGCGATCTGGGACATTGTTTATTACGCGGGATTGTGGGCGCTGGTGAGATGGCCGGGATCGCCGCGGGAAACGGACGTGTTGTTCCTGATCCCAGTGCCATGGGTGGCGCCGGTGTGGTTCCCGGTGGCGGTGAGCGCGCTGATGATGGCGGCGGTGGCGGCCGCGAGCAGATTGGGGAGCAGGGGAGAAGTTCGTGGCCCGGCGTGAAGAGCGCATACTTGCTGAGGCAATAGCCGGCGAGTGCGAAGGGCGAGAAATCGTAACAAGCAGGCTGGCAAATACCTCAATTGGGGCGGTTGGGGGAATCGGAGGAAACCGAATTCGCGGGGAGGAAGGCTTTGACGGGAAATGTGACCGTGCCGAGAGCGCCGGAAGAAGAGTCGCGCACCACGATGCGAACGTCGTCAGCGGCGGGATTGACGGTGAGGTTGCGCTGGAGGACCAAGCCGGTTTTCGACAGGGATTGAAAGTCCTTGGCCGTGAAGTTCACATCGAAGTGCTGGCGCTCGGCGGCGAGGAATTTTCCGGCCATGTCGCGCTGTAGAAAGAGCAGATCGAGGCCGCCGCGAAGGCGATGGCCGGAATCGTGAAGGAGAAACTGAGTTGGGTTGAGAGTGAGCTGCAAAAGAAGATTTCTTGAAGCCAGCGGCGGGAGCACTTTTCCGACGACGATTCCCAGATTGGTCGCATCCAGGGGGCTGAAGGCGGCCAACTGGAGCTCAGCTTTAGCAACCGTGTCGCCTTCCGACTGATCCGGCAAGGCGAAATAGCCGCGACGATAGCGCAGATGCGCGCCCTGAGCCTTCACGGTGAGGCGGATTTCGCGGAACTTGCCGTCCCAACTACCGTGGTCGGGGTAATAGCCGAGGGTGTAGGTGTAGCGGCCGTCTTCCAAAGCATCGTGCATGGCGCCGGCGATGTCGTTGGTGCCGTAGAAGGCTTTTCCTCCCGTGCGATCGGCGAGCAGCCGGAAAGTGTCGCGGCGGTCCTGGCGCATAAAGAAGTTGGAACCGCCTCCGATGGGATCGGTTTCGACGCCGTGAGCATCCACCGGATAAATCGAGAGATTGGCGCGATTGAGAGCGCGTGCGGCACCACTGAAGTCGCGGCTACGAGAAGCGGACCCGCTTTTCGTGCCCGAGTCGGAGCCTTCGAACGAGACAGTGTCGCGGTCAATGGAGCCGATGCGATCCATGCCGATCTGAATGGGGATACCGTCGGAAACCCAGATGAGACTCTTGCGCCCGGGAATACCCGCGACATGATCGGCAATGGCAACGATCGCGGCGGTGGTAAGTTCCGCGCGATTGGCGACATTCTGGTCCGAGATTTCCCCGCTGGCATTGTTGACGGCGTTCTGAAAGCGCATCCACATTGGATCGCTGTGCAGGGCGGGAGCGTCAAATTTTTCCGGATGGGAAGCATCGTAAGCCGCGGTCGCGGAGGGTTGAATGTGATTTGCGGCATTCAGTAGTGAGTTCGAATCGGTGGTGAAATCCTGGAGGATGCGCAGCTGTGTAGTGAGCGCATAAAGAGCGACGTGGTCCTGGGGCTTCATGGTTTGCAGAAAACGGAGGATGTGCGCGCGGACGTAGGCCTGATCGAGAAAGGAGGTGTTCAGAGCGTCGTAGAGGAGAATTGTGACGGCGCCGGGATCCTGGCCATTGAGATCAAGGCGATTGGTAAAGACGTTGGCAGGGAGAGGTTGATGAGAAGTGATGGGCGCTGGCTGTTTCACTGAGAAAAAGGCGATTTTCTGCTTGCGGCCTTCATCCAGCAAGGTGAAGTCATTCTTCTTGAGCCCCAGAATGGGCTCGCCGTTTTTGTTCTGAACAATGACGCTGAGCTGCACGAGGCGAGTGGTGGAACGCAATATGTTTTGAGAAGGCCCAGACGATTCTTTGGGATTTGCGGTTTGCTGAGCCAGCAAAAGGAACGGAGAAGCAGCCAGGAGAACCGCGAGGCGGAAACGCAGGGAGCGGACCGACAAGGCTGACCTCCGGCGGGACGAGTATAGGATAGCGCGACCGCCTTGAGCCGTACATGAACTTGGACGCGGCCACAACGTGCTGGGATTCGATGAATTGTATGGTTTGAGGAGCGACGAAACGGAGGAAGGCGGACGATCAACCCAGGTTGAAGTAGGTGGAGTAATGCTGGTCTTCGATGGAGGTAAACGGAAGAAGCGTGAGGGGAGCCGAGGAGGTTTCGACTTGCCAACGAGAAGGAGCGATTTTTTTCGCGGCGAGGAGCTGGGCGCGCGCGACTTTTGGAACAGGTTGAGTAACCGGAAAGAGGACCAGAGGGCCGCAAAGAAGTGCAAGGAGTTCCGTATGCTGAGCGTCGAGAGGTTCGAGGCGCAGGGCAAGAGGGAGATCGAGTTCGATGCGATCGCCGTTTTTCCACTGGCGATCGAGAGAGGCAAAAGAGCCGGGAATGACTTGGGCGGAAATGCGTTTGCCGTTCACGGAAATGGAAGCGCCTTCCACCCAAGCGGGAATGCGGAGATTGACGGTGAATTGCGTGGGCGAGGAAAGAGAAAAATCGAGTTGAACCGGAGAATCGAAGGGATACGAGGTTTTTTGCGTGATCGAAACGGGCTTGCCATTTTGAACCCAAGTGAGAGTTGAGGGAATGTAGAGATTGACGTAGATGCTTTTCGGGTCGCGGAAATAGGTGCTGATGTGGTAGTCGGCGGCGATCTGAGGGTAGGTGCCAGAGCAGCAGGGCCAGCGGTACTTGGAATAGACCTTGCGGCCGTCGAAATTGTAGTCGGAATAGTAGAAGGCCTGCCCATTCCGCTGGAGCGGCTTGGCGCCGAGGATGGTGTTGTACATAACGCGCTCCATGCTGTCGCCATAGCGGGAGTCGCGGGTGACGCGGAGAAGGTAGCGGGTGATCTTGAAATGGGCGTAGGAACCGCAAGGAGTTTCAAAACTGCTGTGTGAATTGGTGAGGCTGGCGGCGAGATCGAGACTGTCAGTGGAGCGAAGCGTTTCATCAGGGCCCCAGCCGCCGGTGGCATAGCTCTGTGCGAGCAACATTGCGAAGGCGTTTTCCGCCGCGCGCAGGTGCTTCTCACTTCCCAGAGTGAGATAAGCCTGCATCGCCGAAGAGAGAGAATTTACATGGCTGTAGGCGTGACGGCCCGCAAGAGCATTGCGGCCCTCGGCGAGAGCATCGTAGTAGTCGTTATAAAGATATTGCACGGCGAGATCGCGGTAGCGTTTGCCGGCGCCGCGCTGATACGCAAGGAAGAGATTCTCAGAAATGGTGTAGGACTCGTCCCAGGTCCAGGAGACATCCTTGCCGGAACGCCAGTAAGTTCCCTGGTCAACGGCTTTGCCGGGCAGATGCGGCATGGCGACGTCGGTGCTGCGCTCGAGGATGGAGAAGGCCTCCAGATCGCCGGCGAATTTGTGGGAATCGATGAGGCCGCAGACCAGTTTGTCGTAGCAATACGCGGGAAAACGATTCTTTATGTAGAAATCGGGAGAGATTGTCTGCGCATAGAGGCGATTGAGGCGGAGGACTTTTTCGCGGACAGGGCGGGCACCACTGATTGCGTAGGTACGGGCGAGGGCCGAAACCCACTGGCCAAACGTGGCCGTGGGAGCAAATCCGGCAATGTCCGTGCGGTAATCGTAGTCGGGCTTATAGATGTACCAGCCGCCGAGATCGTCGCCGGGAGCGGGCTGGCCGGCCATCTGGCGAAAAGGTTTGAGCAAGCTGTCTTCGCTGAAGTTCATCAGAATCGCGTGCGACTCCCGCAGTTGGCGTTCGTGAAGCTCGCTGGAGATGACCACATCGCCGTAGCCAAATTCCTGAAGAGGCTCGGACAACACGGCGGCAGCCGCGAGCGAAGGAATCCACAAGCGTGAGCCGGCAGCACCGACAAGGGAGAGACTAGCGGATCGAAGGAAAAAACGGCGCGAGATGGGGCTCAAAGAGGTCACTGGACCGCGATTGATAACGATCTTACCAAGAACAGTATACGACTTCCCGTTGATCCGGAGAGGAAGCCAACGCCACAAAAGAATCCGGACGAATCTGCAAGCTCCATTTCACCGGCATTGGGCGACGATCATGGTGAGGTCGTCGTTCTGAGTCTCCGTGCTGAACCGGCGGACCTCATCCACCAGCGACCGAAGCAAATCTGGAGAAGAAAGTTCACGATGGCGTTGCAGCGCCTCAATCAGCCGGGTTTCTCCGAATTCTTCGCCCACCTCGTTGAAAGACTCGGTAACGCCATCCGTGTAGAAAACGAGTCTGTCTCCAGCGAAGAGCTGGCGTTCCAGCACGGAACAATCCCATTCCTTGAAAGCCCCAATGACAGTAGATGTGGGATCCAGGCGGCTAACACTGTTATCTCTGCTGAGAACAAGGGCGGGAAGATGACCACAATTCGCATAGCGCAAACGGCGTGCCGTGTCGTCATATTCGGCGAAAAAGAGAGTCGCGAAGGCGTTGTCGGCGGTGTTTTCAAGGAAAAGCCGATTCAGGGCGCGTAAGAAGCGCTGAGGCTGTTCTACGGCGAACGGAGTGAACGGCCGGCTGGAATAGGACGCGCACAAGTTGCGCAGATGCGCCTGCAGATTTGCCATCAGGAGAGCGGCGGCGGTTCCCTTTCCGGATACATCTCCGACGACCAGGCCGAAACGATCGCGGCCGAGTTCGAGAAAGTCGTAGTAGTCGCCTCCGACCACGCGCGCCGGAAGGCAAAGACCCGAGTATTCGAGTGTGCCGAGCTTTGGCTGAGTCTGCGGGAAAAGTCTGGATTGAACCTCCCGGGCATTTTGCGCTTCCAGAACGGCACGGCGCTCGGATTCAAATTTTTCGAAGTGCGCGCTGCGGATTTGCTGGATTTCGCGATTCATCGCGTCGTAGCTCACGAGCGCGAAGGAGTTGCCGTCCAAATCCTCAAACCTTGCCGAGGCCCCGCCCCAGGATTCGAGTTGCGGCAACTAGTGAAAGCGGACTCCGTGTTTTTGCCATTCCTCGTACTTGCCGAAGACGTCTTCCGTGAGAAATTCAATTTGAGTGGGCCGGCCAATGAGCTTGTAATCCTCGGAATCGGACCGGGGAGAGACCAGAGCAAGATTGGCGGTTCCATCGGGAGGAGTGACAACTAGCCAACGATCACCGGAGGGCAGGCGAGTATCAAGGGCCACGCCGAATCCGAGGTGGTGCACATAGAAATGCAAGCTCCGCTCAAGATCGCGAACAAAAACTGAAACCGTTCCGAGACGAAGGTAGAGGTCCTGCCGGTCGGGCTGAAAACTGCAGCGATGCACCTTATGACTCAGGACGGGGAGGCCCATGGGAGTGATTATAGCTCCGAAAGCGGCGGGACTGGATTCAGAAGTCCGGCGCCTCAGGTGACGAACGGTAGGAGGACGCGAAGGCGGAGTTAGAGGGATCGGAGGAGTTTATAAAGTTCGTTGGCGGCGTCGAAGTCGGCTTCGAGGTCGCGCGAACCGAGCTTTTCAGCAAAATCGTCGAGGCGGCGGGCGAAAAGATCGAGAGCGGCAGAGAGCATTTCGCGGTTGGTGAGGATGATGTCGCGCCAGACGGAATAGGGACTGCCGGCGAGGCGAAGAGAATCGCGGAGTCCGGGACCAGCAAGCGTGATGGGAAGTCCGTTTTCGTCGAGGCGATCGTAGAGGAAGGAAGCGAGAGCGACTGCCGCAAGCTGCGGGAGATGCGAGGCAAGGCCGACGGCATAGTCGTGCTGCTGTGCGCCGAGCCAGAAGGTGCGTGCGCCGATTTTATGGAGAAGTGCAAGGAAGGCGCTGATACGGGGATCCTCCGGCGCAACCGAGTTGCCAATGAGAGCGTAAGTATTGCCGCGGAAGAGGTTGGAATCGGCATTGGCGATGCCGGAGAGTTCTTTTCCGGCCATGGGATGGCCGCCGAGGAAGATCGGACCCGATTCGGCGGAGAAGTTATCAGCAGCGGCCTGGAGAATGCGCTCCTTGGTGCTGCACGCGTCCGTGACGATGGCATGATCGGCGACCTGCCGGGAGATTTCCGGAAGAAAGTCGAGTGTGACACCAATCGGGAGAGCGACGTAGGCGAGATCGGCACGAAAAAGAGCCGGGCCGAGTTCGCCGGAGAAAGCTTCGTCGAGAGCGCCGCGGGCTTTGGCTTCCTGGACTACATCGGGACGGTCCCATCCGGAGATGTGGATATCTGAAGTGTATTTGCGCAAAGCTAACGCGAACGAGCCGCCGATGAGGCCGGTGCCCAAGATGGTGACGCGACGAATGAGATGAGAGGGCATGAGAGAGAAAGAGTTTACAGTCGAAAGTCAAAAGTTGAAAGTTGGCAGAGTAATTCCGATGGGAGAGCGGCGACTCGACCAAATGTGCAGAACTCGTTGAGATCTTTCGGCCCCGATAAGAATCCGGGCCCCAGGATGACCATTAGGGAAAGGAGCGGTCAGGCCATGCGGCGGCCGATGGCGGGAGCGATGATGCGAAGTTCGGCCATGAGCTGGGTGAACGCGGAAGTTTCAAGAGATTGCGCGCCATCGGATAGAGCGTGCTCAGGATCGTTGTGGACTTCGATGAGGAGGCCATCGGCTCCGGCGGCGACGGCGGCGCGAGCCATGGGAGGAACTTTGTCGCGGCGCCCGGTACCGTGTGAGGGATCGGCCCACATAGGAAGGTGCGAGAGTTTTTTGATGACGGGGATGGCGGCAATGTCGAGCGTGTTGCGGGTGTAGGTTTCAAAGGTGCGGATGCCGCGTTCGCAAAGGATGACCTGGTAGTTGCCGCCAGAAAGAATGTACTCGGCGCTGAGAAGAAGCTCTTCCATCGTGGCGGAAAGGCCGCGCTTGAGCAGAACCGGCTTGCGGACTTCCCCAAGGGCACGGAGGAGATGGTAGTTCTGCATGTTGCGCGCGCCGACCTGGTAGATATCAACGTAGTTGCCCATCATTTCGACCTGGGAAGGGTCCATGACTTCGCTGACTGTGAAGAGGCCGAATTTTGCAGCGGCTCCACGCATCATCTCGAGGCCCTTTTCGCCCAAGCCCTGGAAGGCGTAAGGAGACGTGCGCGGCTTGAAGGCACCGGCACGAAGGATTTTTGCGCCGGCTTTGGCGACAGCTTCGGCGATGATATGAATCTGCTCACGCGATTCGACGGAGCACGGACCTGCGGCGACGACGACCTCTTCGCCGCCGATTTTGACGCCGCGACCCAAATCAATGATCGTGCCTTCGGGGCGGAATTCGCGGCTGGCGAGCTTGTAGGGCTGGGTGATGCGCATGACTTCGCGCACGCCATCGAGCAGCTCGAAATCCCGATGATCGAAATCGCGGTGAACGCCGACGGCGCCGAGAACGGTGTGGGACGCGCCGGTGGAGCGATGAACGTCAAAACCGTGGGCGATCAGATGATCAATCACGTTTTGGATCTGGGCGTCGGTTGCGCCCTCTTGCATCACGATAACCATAGTGTTCCCAGTCTCCCAAACGATGCAGCAGACATTCCGGGGCAAAGCCCGGCGCTAAGACATGCAAACTAACTAAGAATCCTTTTTCGTTTCGCCATCGGGGTGCATGGCGGCGCGCTCGACGGCGCGGGCTTCGTCAATGATGCGTTCGAACAGGCGGCGAATGGCAGCGTCAGAAAGCGGGCCGGGATTCGCTGCTTCTGCGTTTTGGAGCACTTCCTTCTCGCGGTCCGGCTGATAGAGCGGAAGGTGTGCTTCCTGCTTGAGCTTGCCGAGTTCGAGAGCGCAACGGGATCGTTCGTTGAGCAGCTCGACGAGTTTGCGGTCGATCTCATCAATGCGGCGGCGCCAGTCAGAGATGCTCATGTTGCCACCTCGCGCTTCGAAAGGCCATGGCGGGCGGCTTCTTTTAGCAGGTGAACACGAGCGGCGAGAGCGGAAGCGGCGCGTTCGATTGCGGCGGGAGAATGGTCGCTGGCGGTCGCATTTTCGATTTCGGAAACGAGAGCGGAACCGACGACGGCGGCATCAGCGAGGCCGCCAAGAACGGAAACATGGCCGGGAAGCGAGATGCCAAAGCCGACAGCGAGAGGAAGCTGCGTGGCGCCGCGGGTGCGGCGGAGAAGAGTGGGAAGATCATCGGGGAGAGAGTCTTTTGCGCCGGTGACGCCCGTGCGGGAGATGAGATAGAGAAAACCGGAAGAACAGGCCGCGATTTTAGCGAGACGATCGTCAGTGGATGTCGGCGCACCGAGGAAAATCGTGTCGAGACCGTGAGCGCGCAAGATGCGGCGATAATCTTCGGATTCTTCCGGAGTAAGATCGGTGGCAAGGACGCCGTCGGCGCCAGCGGCGGAGGCAGCGGCGGCGAACTTTTCGAGACCCATCTGAAGGATAGGATTGTAATAGCTGAAGAGAACGATGGGGATTTCATTCGCCGGTGACGGAGATTCGCGAATTCTACGGACAAGATCGAGAACAAGAGAAAGAGTTGTGCCGGATTTCAAAGCGCGTTCGGAAGCGCGCTGGATCGTTGGGCCATCGGCCAAGGGATCGCTAAACGGAATGCCAAGCTCGATCACGTCGGCACCGGCTTCGGCGAGGGCACGGACGAAACGCAGCGTGGCATCGAGGGATGGATCACCCGCAGTGATATAGGCAACGATACCGAGCTCACCGGACTCGCCTAGCACGGCGAAGCGGCGGGAGATGCGCTTCGAATTGTCGTTCCCAAGAGGCATGTTTTATCAGGAAAGATTAGAGCAGGCGGGAGTAGGTGTCCATGTCCTTGTCGCCGCGGCCGGAGAGATTGAGGATGACGAGGTCGTCCTTCTTGAATTGGGGGAGACGTTCGACCAGGCCAGCGACGGCGTGCGCGGATTCAAGGGCAGGAATGATGCCTTCTAAGCGAGCGAGGGTGCGAGCGGCATCGAGGGCGGCGGCGTCGGAAACGGCGGCGTACTCAGCGCGGCGCTGATCGGCGAGCCAGGCGTGCTCGGGACCGATGGCGGGATAATCGAGGCCAGCGGAGATGGAATGGGTGGTGGAAATCTGGCCGTCCTCGGTTTGCAGGACGTACGTGTAGGTGCCTTGAAGAACTCCGGGACGCGCGCCGGTAAAGCCTTGGTGAGCGGCGAGGCGCGCGGCATGTTCGCCGAGGCTCTGGCCGCGCCCGCCGGCTTCGATGCCGACAAGCTTGATGGATTCGTCTTCCAAGAATTCGTGGAAGAGACCGATAGCGTTCGAGCCGCCGCCGACGCAAGCGTAGAGATGCGTGGGGAGACGTTTTTCCGCGGCGAGGATTTGCGCGCGGGCCTCGCGGCCGATGCAGGAGTGAAAATCGCGGACCATCGTGGGATAAGGATGCGCGCCGAGGACGGAGCCGAGAAGATAATGGGTGTTGCGGACGTTGGTGACCCAGTCGCGCATTGCTTCGTTGATGGCGTCCTTGAGGGTACGGCTGCCGGAATTCACACCGACGACTTCCGCGCCAAGCATGCGCATGCGGGAAACGTTGAGGGCCTGACGGGCCATGTCCTCAGTGCCCATGTACACGGTGCATTCGAGTCCAAGATGCGCGGCGACTGTGGCGGTGGCGACTCCGTGCTGGCCGGCGCCGGTTTCCGCGACGATGCGCGGCTTCTTCATCTGCACGGCAAGAAGGCCCTGGCCGATGGCGTTGTTGATCTTGTGCGCGCCGGTGTGGAGAAGATCTTCGCGCTTGAGATAGATGCGCGGGCCGCGGAGATGCGCGGAAAGGCGCGAGGCGAATTGCAGGGGAGTGGGACGGCCAGCGAAATTATTCAGAAGATCGTTGAATCGCGCCTGGAATGCGGGATCGGACTTTGCGCTTTCGTAGACAGCCTCGAGTTCGAGGAGCGGCACCATGAGCGTTTCCGGAACGTAGCGGCCGCCATAAGGGCCGAAACGACCGGGAACGGAG
>DATJAD010000106.1:0-7848 GCA_035516615.1 Candidatus Acidiferrum sp. | reverse complement strand
GGACGTCGCAGCGCGAGCCCCTCTCGGCGCAATCAAACTAATGCTGATTTTGCTCGTGCTGATGCCGCCAGTTCCAATATTCCTGCTGCTCCCGCTGGTCGCGATCGCGAAAGTTGCGGTGGTCCCGGTGAGTCTCGCTTTCCCACTGAAGATAAAATCTGTCCTCGTGGTGATCCCACCGGTGATAATCGTGGTGGTCGGTATCGTAATAGCGCGCTCGAACCGCGCAGCCGCCCATCACGACCGGTGTCGTTAATGCCGTCGCAACCGCAAGGGTAACGATCAATCTACGCATCTCAGGCCTCCTCCTGAGCTGGGAATGGAAATGGAATCGTCGCTCCTGGACAGCGACGTTGACCAGGCACCTACTAGTTTAGAACCCGGACTCGCACAAAATGTTGCTGGGGCGATTCTCAGCGAGAAAAGTGCAAATGCAAAAACTTCTATCTCAACGCGAGCCAGGCTCCGCGCAGGTGACGACAAATGCCTTTAATCGCGGGTGCGAGTCCCGGCCATTGGAATTCAAGAAGGAAGTGGAGAAGTGAGACTTGATTCTTGGCCGCGTTCGTCCTTCATTTCCTGTCGCTGGCTGGTGCATCGGCGACTTGGTGCCACATTACCAGAGAAGGGAAGTCCGCAAACTCGATCCTTGCGGATCCCATTTCTTCTCGCTTTTTTCCGTAACGGCCGGGCTCGGTGCTTCGCGACGTTTCAGGAAGTCTCCGTTGCTTGCCTTTTGCGCATGGGCGGCAATCGTGATGTCGGACGTCCACAGCAAAATGTCGAGCAGCTTGGCCCGCTGCACGTTGTTTAAGCTCGGATTCCCGAGGGCCACTTCCAATGCGCGCTGCGCGCACTCCTCGATCGCTTTCTTCACTTCTGCGCGCCTTTGTCCGCCATTCGACGCAAGATCGCGATTCGGGTCTATCCTCTCTAGAAGTTCGTAGCAACGGCCAAGAAAATGATTGCAGCACAGATTTTCATCACGAAAGGCAGTAACTCGGCGCTCTTCGCAACGATCCATACCGCACAGTTGTTCAACAGGCATCGCACTTTGTTCCTCCAGGATCCCCGACTTCGCCGGTGCTGTCCCTCTTCCGCTCATGATTCCTTCTTCAGCGCCCCCACTCTATTTCGTGATTCACGATCTGATTTCGTTTCAGGATTCCCGCGGTTTTCTCTCGACTGGCGTATGCAATTTCAATTCGTGCAAACCGCCTCTTCAGGTTCCAACATGCTTGCAGCCTGGCCATAAGGCGCACCGGCGCTTTTGAAAATCGTCCCCTGCTCGCCGTTCAAAA
The DNA here is from genome assembly GCA_035516615.1 of Candidatus Acidiferrum sp. GTDB lineage: Bacteria > Acidobacteriota > Terriglobia > Acidiferrales > UBA7541 > Acidiferrum. The sequence continues at coordinate 6,547 of DATJAD010000106.1, read as the reverse complement.
AGAATGTGCTTTGTGTCTGCACTCGCACGCAGCGGTCCAGAAATGGTGTCAAGATGCGCTGCATCCACCGAATCTTCCGATGTTTTGTCCCCTCGAATGCACTTGCGTGCCAGAACGTGATCAACGTCCCCAGGCGCGCCTCTTGCTCCGAGACCAGCACCACGCCATGCAGGAATCCATCCTCATGATCTTTCATTCCGCGGATCGTCTCTTCGATTCCCGTCTGAATTTGTCCAGCCGCCTCCGGCTTCATCACAAAGTCTGCGCGCAACGCCGTAATTCTTCCCGCTTTCATCCCGTCGCTCATCGCAAACTCTGTCCCGTATGTTCGCCCGTTCTCGTTCACAGCTCCCCCTCGCATCCTGAAAAACTTAAAGACGCATCCGGGCTGGCTATCTTTTCCAGCCCGGATACGTCCCTTCAGGGGCACGCCAGGGGACCAGGTGAGTCCCTGGGTGAAGGTATCCCGGTCTTGCAGGGTTCCTCATTTCGGTAGTGCGGCTCGGGTTCAATCCGTTTCATCCTCTGCTTGATTTGCTGGTTCTTGATTCATTGCCGCCAGCCCCCGTCATGGCTATACTTCCCCCTTCAGGGCACGCCTGGTGGAACTCTACTCATTTGACGACGCCTATGTGCGGCGCCTCCGTGAAGGCGACCCTTCGACGGAGACCCACTTCGTTGCTTATTTCCATCAGCTCCTGTCCATCAAGCTGCGCGCCCGCTACCTCGCCATGGACACCGTGGATGACCTTCGCCAGGAAACCATGATCCGCGTGATCCGTGCCCTCCGCTCCGAAGGGGGCATTCGCCAGCCGGAGCGCCTGGGAGCCTTCGTCAATTCGGTGTGCAACAATGTATTGCAAGAGCACTATCGCGCCTCTTCGCGCAGCCAGCCGCTCGAGGAATCCCAACTCGAAAACTCCGGCAAAGTGTTGAATCTGGAAGGCTTACTTATCTCGGAGGAGACCAGCAAGAACGTCCGCCGAGTCCTCAAGTCCCTCCCTCAGCGCGACCGCGATCTCATTCGCGCCATCTTCTTTGAGGAGCGCGATAAAGACGACGTTTGCCGCGAATTTGGCGTGGATCGCGACTATCTTCGCGTGCTTCTCCACCGCGCTAAAGATAAGTTCCGTCAGGCTTTAGGCGAGGACCAGATTGCCTCTGCAACTCGTGGGGCGGGGGCCCGATGAAACGATTTCCCCCGCTTCCGCACTACTCACCGGATGACGAAAATGGATCACACTGACGCCACACGTTTAGGGGCTTGTGAAAAGTACCTGCTCGGCGAGCTTCCTCCCTCGCTTCGCTCCGAGTTTGAGGAACATTATTTTGGCTGCACCGTCTGCGCTGCGGAACTCAATTCAGCCGCGCTATTTCTCTCGGCCAGCCGTCAGGTTCTAGGCGAGACTCCTGTTTCGGCCCGCGCCGAACACTTAACCTCTTCGGCAAGACCCTGGCTGGCCTGGTTCCGCCCAGCCTTTGCCGTACCGGCGCTGGCCGCTTTGCTGCTTTTGATCGGCTATCAGAATTTCCTAGTAATACCACATTGGAAGAATCTCGCCGCTCGCACGGATTCCCCTCGGCTTCTTCATCCTCCCTATGTCCGCGTTGGAGTTTCACGCGCCGCCGAAACCGCGTTCCAGGTTCCAGCCGGCCAGCCCTTCGATATCTTTCTCGATGTGCCGAGTGCTCCTTCTTATCAGTCCTTTTTGTTTCGCATTGAGGACAAGTCCGGCGTCACCCGTTTCTCCCTTCCGGTCCCCTCTTCCGAATCCGGTAAGGCTGCGGTCGTCCAGCTTCCCTCGAATCTTGCACCGGGCAGCTACCAGCTCGTGCTTCTGGGGCTATCCACTTCTTCTCTCTCCGGCGACGAAATCACCCGCGCACCATTTCTTGTTGTAATTCCTGGCCAGATTGAGCAGCATTAGACCCTCTCGGAAATTCATTCAAGGTGGAACTTTATGACCGCGTCTCCTCGCCGCACTTTTCATTACCACGCCAACGCTCACGTTCTGAGCGGGCACTTCACTCGTCCAATCCAGCACCTTATCGAAGTGCAGGGCGCTTCGTCCCTGCCCACCATCGGTGGCCACGGGAAAGCTCGCGTGGACGATTTCAAGCTGGAACATTTTGTCTCCCTCAAACACGGTTACTCGCACGTCTCCGGAAGCTCGCAGGAGCTGGATGGGAAGACGCATTACACCACCCTCGTGACCTCCGTGGCCGAAGACGTGAACATTCTCGACGTGGTTACCGCCGACCGCATCGTCGGCCGCTTCGCCTCTAACTGTTCTTATGACGAGAAGCACACTGAGCCTCAATTCACGCTCGTCGGCAGCAGATTCGACAATCTGAAGATCGCCGGCTGCGAAACGGAAGTCCAACTCGATGTGGAATTCTTCGAGAAAATCCCCACTTATGAGGCCGCAAGAAACGAATTCAAAAAGAACCCCGAATTTAAGAGAATGGCTGAGGACCCGTTCGCAATCGGGGAGAAGCTGCCGGAACCTGCGGAGTGTGGGGCGATTTTGTGTTCGGCCGTCAACCTCAAGAAAATGGAGACCGAGTGCCCGGGCGTCGTGCGCAAGGGCCACTGCTTCCACATCCCGAAATTCGGCAGGCTCTACCTTGGCGAACTCCTGATCCGGCGCGGCCACCGTACCCTCACCATGCTTCGTTTCGAGCTTGGTTCTCCCGTCTCCGGCAGCGGCACCGTCGTTCAGCTGGACTCCAACGGCCAAAACTGGCCTCCCGTTGGAGTCAACAACTAGTCCCAATCCGCCTTCCCGCGCTTCTGCTCTTTCTTGGGTTGTGTGCTGCCTCCGGATGCCGTTCGAGCCGTCCGCCTGACGAACTTTTACGTTCGATCCGCCTGGAAATGCAGCACGGCCAGCTCGATGCGGCACTTCGCGATTCTGACCTCGCCTATAAAACTTATGCGAACAAGGATCCTTACTGGGCCGCCGGCTTCCGCGTCCTGAAAGCGCACGTTCTTTTGCTGCGTGGCTCATACAAGGACGCTCTGGATCTCCTTCGCCCCGAACTTCCTCCCGCCGCTTTGGGCACCGACGTCGCGGTGCATCGGAGCTTGGTGCAGGGCCTCGCCTACACCGACCTGCAGCAATACGATCGTGCCGATCAGGCGCTCTCCGAAGCCGAGCGGCTCGGCAATTCGATTCACTCTTCCTATCTCGGTGATACCGCTCAGGCCCGCGGCATTTTGGCCATAGACCGCGGGAAATACCCGGAAGCCTCTATCGCGTTCCGCGACGCCCTTTCCATTGCCAAACGTCAAAACCTTCCCCGCCTCGAGATCAATGCGACCGGCAACTTGGGCAATGTCGCCATGAAGACCGAGCACTACGACGAAGCCATCGAGTGGTTCAAACAGGCCCTGCAGGAATCGCAATCGTTGAACATGCCCGGCGCCGTCCAGCTCGCTCTCGGCAATATGGGCTGGAATTATTCCACCGTCGGTGATTTTGACAGCGCGGAAGTTCTCTTGAAGCAAGCCGTGGATGTCGCCGCCAAGGCCGGCTTCGAAAGCAATCGCATCTATTGGCTGAATGCCCTTGGCGATGTCTATTATCGCCAGCACCAATACGCCGCCGCGGAAGCCGCTTCGCTCCAGGCTCTCGATCTTGCCCGCCATCGCGACGACAAGAGTACCGTCACCGAATGCCTCAACACGCTTTCAGAGATTGAACTGGCCACCGGCCGTCTCGATCTCGCCGAGCAGCATAATCTGGAAGCGGCCGCCATAGAAAACGCCGGTCTCGATCACTTCGGCGTTCAGTATTCGCAAATCGTCTCCGGCCGCATCGCCGCCGGAAAAAATCAATTCCCTCAGGCCGAAGCGATCTTCCGGAGGATCCTCTCGGATCCCACGGTCGAAACGCCGCTCAAGTGGCAGGCCGAATCGCGCCTCGCACAGGTCTATGCAGCCGAACACCAGCCCGCCAGGGCGGAACGTGAATTCCAGCGCGCCATCTCCTCGATCCGCGAATCACAGGAAACTCTTCACCGCGAAGAGTTTCGGCTTTCCTTCCTCACCGGCGCCATTCAATTCTACGAGGCCTACGTGGATTTTCTTGTTTCCCGCGGCCGCATTCTGGACGCTCTTGCCGTCGCCGATCTGAGCCGCGCTCGCGCGCTGGCGCAAAGCCTTTCCGAACCTTCGCAGCGTCCTCAAAGTTCTTCCCCTCGCTTCGATCCTCGGACCATCGCCGCTCGTTTTCATTCCACCCTGCTTTTCTACTCGCTTGCTGAGCTGCATTCCTATCTTTGGGTGGTCACTCCGGCAAAAATCTCGCTGTTCAACCTGCCGCCAGAGAGTGAGATCGACTCCCTCGTAAAATCGTATCGCGACTCCATCATCAACAGCCCGGCTGATCCCTTGGCCTCCCCGGATTCGCCGGGCGCTGAACTCTATTCCATTCTCCTCGCGCCTGCCGCCAAGCTCATCCCGCGCGATTCCCGCATCATCATTCTCCCCGACGGCAGTCTCGATACCCTGAATTTCGAAACACTCGTTGTTCCCTCGCCCCGTCCCCATTACTGGATCGAGGACGCCACGCTCTCCGTCGCCAACTCGCTTGATCTTCTCGCCCTCTCGAAACCCGCTCCTACGCCGCGCAACGCCAGTCTTCTTCTCGTTGGCAATTCCATCCCTGCGGACCCTTCCTTCCCCGCACTGCCACAGGCTCCTGCGGAAATCTCTACCGTCGAACGGTATTTTCCGCCCGCTCGACGTGACGTCCTCACCGGAGCCGCCGCCACCGCTCCCGCGTACTTCCAGAGCGACCCCGGCCGCTTCCAGTTCATTCACTTTGTCACGCACGGAATCGCCAGCCGCCTCCAACCTCTCGAATCCGCCGTCATCCTCTCTTCCTCCGGCGATTCATACAAACTTTACGCGCGCGAAATCGTCACTCGCCCCCTGCACGCCGATCTCGTCACCATTTCCGCATGCAACGGCGCCGGAAATCGCGCCTATGCAGGCGAAGGTCTGGTAGGCTTGTCCTGGGCTTTTCTTCGCGCCGGCGCGCACAACGTCATCAGCGCCCTCTGGGAAGTCAGCGACGCTTCCACTCCCAAACTCATGGATTCCCTCTATCGCGGTTTAAATGAAGGTGAAGATCCCGCCGCCGCGTTGCGCAACGCCAAGCTCGCCCTGCTCCACTCCGGTGGCGTCTACCAAAAGCCCTTTTACTGGGCGCCCTTCCAGCTCTACACCGGCTCGTAACCTCAACGCCCAGTCTCCGTTCTCTCTTCTCTTCTTCTGCCGCCCTCTGCGTTAATCCTTTTTCCGCCCCTCTGTCCTCCTGAAGCCGCTCATTCGCGCGAAAGATGCGTTGTAATTCTAAGGCCTCCATTCTGCCGAGGGGCCGAAGAATCTATCTTCCCATTCCACCGCGCTTCCTGATCAGCCCAATTGCAAGTCCCCAATCCCTTCCTCCATCGGCAGTCCCACGTAATTCTCCGCCAGCGTCGTCATCGCCGCCCGCGAACTCGTCAGGTAATCCAGTTCCGCCCGCTGCCTCTTCCGGTCAAACTCGCTGTCCTCTTCGAACCGGTGCAGCATGCTTGTCATCCACCACGAAAATCGCTGCACTTTCCACACCCGCCGCAAACAAATCTCCGAATATTTCTCCAGCAATTCCCGCCGCCCCTTCTTGTAAAACTCGATCAAACCCGCCGCCAGTGCTCTCACGTCCGCCACCGCCAGATTCAGTCCCTTCGCGCCCGTCGGCGGCACGATGTGCGCCGAATCTCCCGCCAGAAACAACCTTCCGCACTGCATCGGTTCCACCACAAAACTTCGCATCCCGGTCACTCCCTTTTGTACCACCGGCCCTTCCGTCAATTTCCATCCGTTCTCCGTCTCCAGCCTCTTGTGTAATTCGCCCCAAATGCGTTCGTCCGGCCATTGCGCCAAATCCTCATCCGGCTTGCACTGAATATACAGCCGGCTGATCTGCGGCGACCTCATGCTCAGCAGCGCGAATCCCCGCTCGTGGTACGCATAAATCAACTCCTCGTTCGAAGGCGGCGCCTCCGCCAGAATTCCCAGCCATCCGAAGGGATAGGTCCGGTCATAAATCTTCAAGACTCCTTCCGGCATCGCGTCTCGGCAGCATCCGTGAAACCCGTCGCATCCCGCAATGAAATCGCACTGTAACTCTTCCTCTTTCTCATCTTTCTTGTAGTGAATCGCCGGCCGTTCGCCATCGAATCCGCTCACGCGCACGTCTTCCGCCTCATAGTGAATCGGCAGCCCGCTCGCCAGCCGCGCTTCCACTAGGTCATGCACAACTTCATGCTGGGCGTAGATCATCACGCCCTTTCCGCCCGTCAATTCCTGAAAATTGATCCGGTGGCTCTTCCCTCCAAATCGTAATTCAATCCCGTAGTGCATCAATCCCTGCCGCATCATCCGCTCGCCGAGCCCCATTTCGTTCATCAGGTCCACGGTCCCTTGTTCCAGCACCCCCGCGCGCACCCGCTCCTCCACGTATTGCCGTGTATGCAGCTCCAGCACCACGGA
>DATJAD010000105.1:0-8125 GCA_035516615.1 Candidatus Acidiferrum sp. | reverse complement strand
GTCCCTGTCGTGTCGGCAAACTGAACCATAGCGCCGCTGGCGCTCCATTGATCGGGACCGTGGTCGAAGTCAATGGTTTGCGTAATAGTTTGCGTGCCGGCGTTAAACCCAGGGCTTGCTGGAGGCGCCGGTGGCGTAGTGAAATTGATGAACGCCACATGCTTGGCAGAGTAAGAGTGGTGGCCTTGATAGTCCCAGATACCGTGGCCCGGCCCTCTTTGACCCGGCGCGAAACCCGGATTCATCGTGTCTTCGATGAATGTCCCTCCGTTCTCGAACGTCAAGAGCGAAGGAAAGGGGTTCCCTAGATTGACGCCGGAGCAGTTGGTCAGTTGTACCGTCACCTGCCAGGTCCCAACGATTTCTTCCTCGCCACGTGAATTCCAAGCAGCAGTGCGCCAGCCTGCGGCTAGAACCAACACAACGACGACAAAGACGGGGAAAACGATTCTCTTGGATACAAGGGTCATTAGATATTTCCTCCTGATGGATAGCAGACTCTCTCAAGTGAAACCGATCCTTCAATGTGCTCGGGCGCAAATTGGAGACACGAAATCCGGGTCCTAGCGACGATGCGGAGGTTTCACCTCAACAGCCGTTACGGTGCTCGCGACAATTCAACAAGAAGAGTTGAAGGTCAATGGACTGGGCCTGACACGCATCTGCAATTCACATGACACGCCAAGTATTGCCTTTGCAATAGCTTAGGGAGGGGTATGGCAGCCGCGCTGGCGACAAATAGTGCTAGACTGTCGGTGTTTCTTGTCTCCCGGGAGCACTCCAGTGCCTTCTGAGACCTCTTCCATCTATCAGTTCGGTGCGTTCCAGTTCGATTCACGCACCGGCGAGCTTCGCAAGAACGGTGTGAAGCTCAAGCTTCAGGACCAGCCCTACCGCGTCCTTGTCAAACTCCTCGAGCATCCCGGAGAAATCATAAGCCGCGAGCAACTACGCTCCACTCTGTGGCAGGAAGACACTTTTGTTGATTTCGAAAACGGCTTGAATACCGCCATTAAGCGGCTCCGCGAAACTCTGGGCGATTCCGCCGACAATCCCCTGTTTATTGAAACCCTTCCCAAACGCGGCTACAAATTCATCGCGCCACTTCAGGCACCGGAGATTCAGGAAAACAGGAATCACGAGTCCGTCCGCGCACAAGGGCCGCGCCCGAGGAAAAATCCTCTGAAACGCGTCTATCTAAGCCTTGCGGTTGCTGCCCTGTTACTCACCGGAGTGGCCCTCTGGTATATCCGGCCGCCGCGCCTTCCCGTCGTTACGAATGTCGTGCAAATCACAAATGATCAAAAGGCAAAAAGCCCCATGAATCCGTTTGTCACCGATGGCGCCAATCTCTATTTTATCGAAGGGATGCCTTGGACTACAGGGTCCGGGATCGCTCAAGTGTCGGAGACGGGAGGAGAAACCACCTGGATTACGACTTCCCTTAAGGAACCGCTGGCTATCTATGCCATTTCCCCTGACCGCTCGAAGATGCTGCTCGTAAATGGCAGCGCCGTGGGTGCCGATCTTGCCGGCGAACTTTGGGAGCAGCCACTGCCGGCGGGTACTCCTCACCGTGTTGGAAGCATCGTCGCGTCCTCCGCAACCTGGACTCCTGACGGGACAAAAATTGTTTATTCGCATGGGCACACTATCATGGCTGTGAACGATGACGGGCGCGAGCCTCGTCAGTTGGCAGAACTGCCGGGGGTCCCGCGTGCGCTCCGCTTCTCTCCCAATGGCCGAACGGTTCGCTTCTACTTGGTTCACCCGGACGCGGAGTCTAGTTCCATTTGGGAAATGGACGCTGATGGAAAAAACGTTCACCCATTGCTCCCGAATTGGAAAGAATCGCCCTACCATTGCTGCGGAAATTGGTCGCCAGACGGCAATTTCTATTACTTTGAGGCGGGCCGTGGAAGTGCCCAAGCCATTTGGGTGCTGCCTCAACGCCATTCCTTCTTTGGAAGCCGTACGCCCATTCCTTCTCGTCTGACGTTTGGGCCGCTCCGCTTCAATTCTCCTGTGCCTAGCACCGACGGGAAGAAGCTCTTTGTCGTTGGCGAGAACCCTCGCGTCGAACTCATGCGTTATGACCTGAAGGCCCGCCGATTCGACTCTTTTCTCCAAGGCATTTCTGCCGGCCCGATTGATTTTTCGCCCGATGGGAGATCGATAGCCTATGTCTCCTATCCTGAGATGACTCTCTGGCGTTGCCGCACCGATGGAAGCGACAAAATGCAGCTCACCTTTCCTCCCGTACGTGCCTATGAGCCGCGCTGGTCGCCGGATGGTTCCACGATTGCACTCATGGACGTGCAGTTCTCTCGTCCTTGGAAAATCCGGCTGCTTCCATCGTCCGGCGGCACACCTGACCTACTCGCGCCCTCTGACTCCGAAGCAGCGGAGGGTGACCCAACTTGGACACCCGATGGAGGATCCCTCGTTTTCGCAAAATCCGGCGGAGCGGATAAAGCCAACATCGCGATTTTTCGCCTGGAATTGAAAACCAAAAAGGCCATCAAAATTCCGGGGTCCGAGGGGTTTTTCTCCCCCAGACTCTCGCCGGACGGCCGCTATATCGCCGCCCTTACAGTTGGACAAAAGAGGCTTATGCTGTTCGATGCGCAGGCGAATCGTTGGTCGCTTTTGGCCGAGGGCGAATTGTTCAGCTACAACGAATGGTCGCATGACGGAAAATACGTTTACGTGCGTGAGAACCGCGGCGGCTCGGGTCAATTGGTCCGGGTAAGAATCCAGGATCGTGTCCGAGAGACCGTTCTCAGCCTGAAGGATTTTCCCCAGCTTGCTGACATATTCACTGGCTGGATTGGCCTGACTCCGGATGGCGCTCCTCTTTTGATGCGTGACCGCAGTGTCCAGGAGATCTACGCGCTCGATCTTCGCTTCCACTGAAATCTCTGGCCCTTCCCAGGGCGCGTTGTCATTTTTTCGATTCTGAGAATCCAAATTTCGCTGTTGTGCTGCCCTTACGGGCCACTATTCTTCTTTGGGCACATTTTTGCGGGAATTCGTCTCCGCGAATGGCAAGTCATCATTCAGAGAGCTAGAATTCTAGCGGGGAAATGAGGAGCCACAGAAGGAGGACACATGCCCAAATCTACCCTGACTGCTTCAACTTCGCCGAGTAAAACTCGTTCCGCCAAAAATCATCCCACATCCGAAGAAATTCAGGTCCGCGCTTACGAAATCTTTCTCGAGCGCCATGGCGCTCCCGGCAATCCGCTCGAAGACTGGGTCCGCGCCGAACGCGAACTGACCCAAAAATACCGCAAGACGACACGCAAGCCGGCCCGCACCCTCAAAATCGTCGCCGCTTGAAGCTCTAGAGCTTCCGTTCCCGCATTTCTTGCCCCTCTCGATCCGGTAGCTCGCCGAATTGCAGGAATCTCTACGGCGATTTAAGTAAACCTGCATGTAGAAGGCGAAGCCACGTCCTTCGCCTGCCGCTGTAGGCGCGTGTTCGTTCGCGTGAGTCATGTTCCTGAGTTGTGGATTCAAAACGCAGGTCGTGCTCTGTTGGTGTCAGCTGCCGGACCTCGGGAACTGTTTTGATTGTCGGCGGTGTAAGTCGAATGGGATTGTGGGCACCTTCGTGGGGAGCGTCGGCGGACTCCCGCTTTTATTCATATCTCAGCGCAACCATTGGATCCACGCGCATTGCGCGGCGCGCTGGAATGAAACAGGCCAGAAACGAGGCTCCCGCTAGCACGAGACAAACCACACTATAGGTAACAGGGTCTTTAGCGCCGACGCCGTACAGGAGTCGTGAAGGTACTGTTGCCGTGCCCATCGAGCACGCGACGCCAAATGCGATGCCAATCAGCGGCGCCAGCATCTCCTCCCGCAAAATCAGACCGAGCACGCTCTTTGGTTCGGCTCCTAACGCCATTCTCACGCCAATTTCGTGCGTTCTCTGGGCCACTGCATATGAGGCGACACCATAGATTCCGCTGGCTCCAAGAATTAGTGCCAGCGCGGAAAATAGCGCCAGCAGAGTGGTCGAAAATCGCTGGCGCGCTATCGATTGGTCCACCAGTTCCTCACCCGTTTCGATCCCAAAAATCGATTGAGACTGATCGACAGCAGCTACGCAAGCACGAATGGCGGGCGTTAAGTTTGACGGAGCAGTCGCCGAACGGACTACCACGGTAGATACTTGTCCAAATCCAGCGAAATACATCTCGGCTGGCGCGGGAGAAGCTATTGAAACGTCGCGCACGTCGCCGACGACACCCACAATAGGGATAGCTGTGGGCTTTCCAGTCGCCACGCCAAGGAGGAGCTTCCGCCCAATTGGGTTTTGTCCCGGCAAGAACTCTTCCGCCAGAGTGCGATTGATAACAACTGCCGGGTCCGGCGGCAGCGTGAGATCACTTTGGCTAAACCATCGTCCCTTCAAAAGCGGGATATCCATCGTCTGAAAATAGCCCGGACTCACCATGCGAAAGTTTGCCACGGGATAATCGCCTGGTCTCACCGGTCGAGAACCTTCCACGAGGAACCGCGTGGAAGCGAGGTTCGGGATCAGCGGTGTCTCGGTGATCGTACCGAGATCCTCTACACCCGGCAACGCGCGGACCTTCGGCAACAGACGTTGGTAAAACAGGTTCAACTCTTGACCCGATTTATATGCGTCACTCGGAAGCGCGATGCGCAACGTCAGCAAATGATCGGCTCGAAAACCGGGCGAGGTCGCAATCAGTTGTCGCAAGGTACGCACCAATAATCCAGTGGTTACGAGCACGACGACAGCTAGCGCGACTTCTCCAGCAATGAGCGCCCGATGTGTAACTTGGCGAAGGGCGGATTGTGAAGCGCGCCAGCCCGATTGTAGCGGTCTCTCGACATCGGTCCGACTAGCGCGAATAGCTGGCAACACCCCAAAGACCGCGGCTGAAACCGTCGAGATTAGAAGTGTCATCCCGACAACAGCAGGGTCGATGCGGATTTGATGCACGCGCAGAATGGGTGCCGCAAACATTTTCCCGAGCCAGTTCGAAAACCAAAGAGTGCTCACCCACGCGACAAGAAGCCCGAGGAGCCCGCCTAACCCAGCGAGAACGATGCTCTCTGTCACACCTTGACGAATAAGCCGCAGCCGGGTCGCTCCTAAAGCACTGCGCACCGCCATCTCTTGCTGCCTTGTGGACCAACGCGTCAGAAGTAAACTTGCGACATTTGCGCACGCGATCAGCAGAACCAGCCCCACCGCCGACCAAAGAACCAGGAGGTATGTGCGCAACCCGCCCACGTAGGTTTCGAGCAGCGGCCGGACATTGACTCCAAACTGATGATTCGTCTGCGGGTAGGCGCTAGCCAGCCGGTCAGCGATTCCACCCATTTCTGCGAGCGCTTGCGATACGGTAACGGTAGGCTGCAAACGGCCAATGACAAACAGCGGATGATAAAACCGATTCGTGCGATCATCCTTATCCAAATTGCCGAGGGGAAGCCAGAGGTCGGCGTTCTCAGGAAAGCGAATCCCCGGCGGCAGAACACCGATGATGGTGTACGGCTTGCGATTGAGCGCGATCGATTGTCCGAGAATGTTTGGATTCGCGTCAAAATGGGTTGTCCATGTTCGGTTGCTAAGAATCACCACTGCGCCCTCACCCAGAGTGTCTTCTTGGGCGAGAAAATTGCGACCCAACATCGGTGAAATTCCGAGCAAGGGAAACAAGTCGTGAGACACGATCACGCCTTGAACATCTAGCGGCTCATTGTGGACCAACAATGTCCCGTGAGCGAAATTGGTCGGGTCATAGGCTGCCAAGTGCGTGAAAGAGCGTGACTGTTCTTTCCAGTCTTCAAAGTCCGCCACAGACGCGCCAATCTCGGGTATTGACGGATGTGTTTCGGATATGGCCATAAGCCGGCTTGCATCCCGAAACGGCAGAGACTTGAGTAATGCCGCATCGACGATGGAAAAAATGGCGGAGTTCGCACCGATGCCAAGCGCCAGCGTTAGCACCGCAACTGTTGAAAATCCTGGTCTCTTCCGCAACATCCGCAAGCTTAAGCGGAGATCCTGCAGAAGTGTCTCGAACGAGGCTCCAGTCCGTGCTGATCGCACTCGTTCCTTCACCTGTTCCAAGCCCCCAAGCGCAAGTCTGGCTGCGCGTCGCGCTTCTTCCGGGGCCATCCCCTTCGCGATGTTCTCTTCTGTTTTTGCTTCGATGTGATACGCAATTTCGTCGTCAATCTCCTGGTCCAGTTCCCGCCGATGCAGGAGCAAGCGCAGCAAAAATGACAATTTCTTGAGCCAACGCTCCGGTTGCATTCCGCCCCCTTTCGCGCTCGAATCCCTTAAGCCTCTTTGAGTTTGACCACCCGTGAAATCGCACCGGACAATCTGCTCCAGTTGTCGGCTTCTCGTTCAAGCTGTCGCCGCCCAAGGCGCGTCAGAGAGTAGTACTTCGCCCGGCGGCCCTTTTCAGAGGTTTTCCATTCCGCTGTGATCCAGCCCTCTTGCTCCAATTTGTGCAGAGCCGGGTAGAGCGATCCGTCGCTCACCTGTAGCACGTCGCCAGACACCTGCTTTAGCCGTTGACTAACGGCGAACCCGTTCATCGGCTCCAGCGCCAAAATCTTCGGCAGCAGCATGTCCAACGTCCCCTGCACCAGATCGGACGGTTTGCTCATCTCTTATATCCTCGGTAACCGAGGCTAGCACCCCTTCCCTCGGTAAGCAAGGGGAAAGCTTTTCGGGCCGCCAGACGGGTTCCTTCACCTCTCGAGAAACGAAAGAGGGAGCAGGCTTCACTCCTTTGGCTGCTTTCTAATCGCCTCCTCAGCCCACACCGCGCTCCGGTCATAATTCCTATCTAGTACATATACAAATCTGGTTGACAACCACCGGCCCGCTGTGCTATAATAAGTTGTGAAAATTGGCCACCGACCTCTGCTGCCCAGCCTCTCAGACGTCCCCGGCGAACCTGCGCCTTCTCCATCCATCAGCAATCCGTTCTATTTCAACAACTTGCGCACATTTTGCGCAAACTGGTCGCCCAAAATTTCGCGTAACTCCTTTCTCAACAATCGCTTCCGCACACTTCACCATGGAATGGGGGATGTCCCCACCCACGGTTCTCGCGAAACTTCTTCACCGCAACCGCGCCGCATAAGTACTGGCGGCCCTCTCCTTTCCAGACACCGGGAACGAGTCGCGAACTGCAGGTCACCGCTACCGCTCTTTTGTTTTCAAGCACTTGCGCACTCTGGTATTCTCGATTTTTCGAATATCTCTTCTCTTTTCTGTGGCTTCCGCACTCTTTGCGAAAAACATGGGGGGTGGGGGTTCTCAAGATGACCGGTTCTTCAACCTTTACTTTGGCTCCCGGTCTGCCCTCTACTTGTTGCCTTAGCTGCTTTCCGGGCTTATTCCTTTGTCTGGTATAGTTTGACTATGTCCGAGGCTCATTTCCAATTCGCAACCGTTGAACAGGCCGTCGAGGACATTCGCAACGGCCGCATGATCGTCCTCGTAGACGACGAAGACCGCGAGAACGAAGGCGACCTCGCCATGGCCGCGGAGAAAATCACGCCGGACGCCGTCAACTTCATGGCGAAGTTTGGCCGCGGCCTCATCTGCCTTACGCTCACCGAGCAGCGCTGCGATGAGCTGCTTCTCCCGCTCATGTCGCCCGTGAACACCTCCGTTCACGGTACTGCGTTCTGCGAAGCCGTTGACGCGCGCGTCGGCGTCACCACCGGCATCAGCGCCTCCGACCGCGCCATCACCGTCCTCACCGCCATTGATCCGAAAACCCGGCCGCAGGATCTCGCGCGGCCCGGCCACATGTTTCCGCTTCGCGCCCGAAACGGCGGAGTGCTGGTTCGCGCCGGCCAGACGGAAGCCTCCGTGGATCTCGCGCGCATCGCCGGGTTGCAGCCGGCGGGCGTCATCTGCGAAATCATGAACGAAGACGGCACCATGTCCCGCGTGCCGCAGCTCATCGAGTTTTGCCGCGAGCATGATTTGAAAATGCTCACGGTCGCGGACCTCATCCGCTACCGCATGCAGCACGAACGCTACGTCCGCCGCGTTGCCGAGGCCGTTCTGCCAACGCGCTTCGGCGATTTTCGAATGATTGCTTACGCC
>DATJAD010000104.1:0-11975 GCA_035516615.1 Candidatus Acidiferrum sp. | reverse complement strand
ACCACCGGCGATAGCGCCGCGGGAATCTGCGGATCGTCCACGTTTGCGAAATGATTTTTGCCGTTTACAAAATAGCCGTGGATCGGCGTGTGGAACGCGCCCTGAACAAGCCCAACGTTCCCGTCGAATTGAACGACCGTTTTTCCCGCAGAAACCCTGATGTTTGTAAATCCCTGCGCGGTCAGCCAATCCTTGATCGCTTGAATGTCAGCGTCTGCAGGCCCGAATTGCGCCCCAAACTCGGCCGGTGTGAGCCACTTGTGATAATTCGGCGAAGATTTATCCAGTTGCTGCGCCATCAACTGTTCGAGCGTCGTCTCTTGCTGTGGGCTGCGCTGCAGCAGCAACGTGATGCGGTTCATCGCCTGTGAACCCGGCATGGCGCCTTGATCGAATTGTGCCCGCGCGTGAGGGTTTACGCTGCCGTGAAGCGTCACGAGCTTTGTATTGTCAACCGCCTGCGTAATCCGCACGCGCGGTCCGGCGCCGAATTGTCCCGAGCTGATGTTCGCCGTCTGCGCTAGGCTGACTCCTCCGAGTGCAAGAGCCACACCACACGCCAAACACAGTCTTTGTGAGACTCTACGAAACGTTTTGGTTTTCATTTGTCCAGGGACCCCATCATCCAGGGCAGGCCGGCCAGATTGGCCTCCTCATGGGCAGCAACTAGAGCTATGGGACGTAGGATAGGCGCCTGATGGTTGCTCAACAAAAAGTGACCTTTTTCGTCCGATTCGCTCACAGGTTTCCGAACTCCTCCGAAAGGATGGCCATCGTAACATCAGAACGGAAGTCTCCCGAGATCTACATTCCCACCGGAAAGAATAATTCCTATCTTGGGCGGCCCCGTGTCCGTTCGAGCCGGCAATTTCAAATTAATCAACCCGCCTGGCTTGAACAACGGTGCAAGAGCCACCGCCGAGGACGGTTCAACGACGATCTTCAAACGTTCCCAGATGAGCCGCATCCCGCCAATGATCTCCTCTTCCGAAACCAGCAGTATTCCGGAAAGTGTGCGCTTCAGGATCGCAAAAGTTCTCGCCGCCAGCGAGGCGCGAAGCCCGTCCGCGATCGTGTCGCTGGACTCCATGCTTTGCAGCACACCACTCTTTAGCGAGCGATAGGCGTCATCCGCCCGCACCGGTTCGCAACCATAAACCCGGATCTCCGGCTGAAGTTGCTTGGCGCTCAGCGAGGTTCCGCTTAACAGCCCTCCTCCGCTGACGGGCGCGAAAACCGCATTCAGATCGGGCATCTCCTCCAGAAGCTCCTTCGCGGCTGTCGCCTGCCCCGCGATGATCCGGTCGTCGTCATACGGATGGACCATCACGGCTCCCGTTTCCTCCTGGATGCGCCGCGCTGCTTCCGCACGCGCCGAAACTGTGGGCTCACAAAATGTAATCCGGCCTCCGTATGCTTCAACCGCCTTGCATTTCACGGCGGGAGCATTCTTTGGCATGACAATCCACGCGGGTATCCCGCGCCAACCCGCCGCGCATGCCACCGCGGCAGCGTGATTGCCGCTGGAGTGGGTCACGACGCCGCGCCGGGCTTCTTCTTCCGTCAGGGAAAGAATGGCGTTGGACGCACCGCGAATCTTGAACGATCCCGTCTTCTGGAAATTTTCGCACTTGAAATAGAGCCGCGCTCCTACGAGTGCATCGAGCGTGGAGGAGGTCAAAACGGGTGTGCAGTGAATCCGGGGCGAAATTCGCGCATGCGCCGCCACGATCTCCGCCCAGGTAGGGCTCTGGCCCACAGATTCTCCAGCAGCGTGCACTGTCATAACCGCCCCTTAGCTACTGAATTTGAAGGGATTATGTAAGAAATGCAAGAGTGGATCAGATTACCCATGTCATAGACAAGCCTCGCTGCACCTCGTACTAGCCCAGAAGATTTGGACCTTGACCGTGCGCTCATCTTTGCTAGTCTGTAAGCACCCTTCCGCTTGGATGGCCCAACTGTCTCCCCCTTCCTTGCGCGGAGGAGGTCCCCTTGGATATTTCGGAACGCAGACAACTCACTCGCTACAACCTTCGGACGCCGCTCCGATTTCGCGCTGTAGGTCTCGCTTCGGACAAGACCGAGCACTTTACCGAAGCTCTGAACATCTCCCGCGGAGGGTTCTATTTTGCCACATCGGCGGCTCTGCAGGTGGGAATGCCCATTGAAGCAACGCTGCGCATGCCCGCTGAGATCACAGGAGGCAAGGCGGAGGAAACGCGCTGCCGCGCGCGTGTGGTGCACGTCCGCAATGAGCCTTTCGGCGACGGGCGCATCGGCTTTGGCGCCGAAATCGAGGGTTTTCTTCCTTCCAGTCTTCCGGGGCACTGATCCGTTTGCGGTGCGCCTCTAGGACTTCGCCGCGTTGACCGAGACGACAGCTTTTCCGCTCCCGACATTTTCGAAGCGGTCGTAAGCGCGTACTGCGATTGTGTGCTCTCCTGCTTTGAGTCCTGCCACATTGAAGTCATAAGACTCTTCCGGAGAATCGCTGATCCCTGTCTTAGGAACCACGAGAATCCAATCCCCGCCATCCACGCTGTATTGAGCGCGGTCAATGGCGCTCGCATTATCTTTCGCCAGGAAAGTGACGTGGGCGGCTGCGCTGGGTGGATTGGAACCCGCATTCGCTGTGGCGGTTACTTCCAGCTTCGCGATGACGGGCGGCGTATTGTCCACCACAAAACGATCGCTTTCCCGTTCCGTTTTCAGCGCCGCGTTCGGAGGGTTGGACGGCGCATCGTCCGCCACAATCTTCAAGTAGTAGGCGCCGTCGGGAAGGGAAGTGGTGTCAAAGGAGAAAAAATGCTG
Organism: Candidatus Acidiferrum sp.; assembly: GCA_035516615.1. GTDB lineage: Bacteria > Acidobacteriota > Terriglobia > Acidiferrales > UBA7541 > Acidiferrum. Next base: position 9,161 of record DATJAD010000104.1, on the reverse strand, counting down.
ATCCAGATTGTCTTTCAGCAGGATCCATTCCTTATCGCCCTCAGCGCGGTAGTACACGGCAAAGCGCAGATCATCGTCGTTGTCATCGTGCGCGCTCCACAGCACCGATCGCCATCCTTTCTCAAGATACCCCTGGGGAGGAACATCGAACTTGGAACTGCTGGATTGCGAGACAACAACTACGCCCGATTGCGATGGCTGCGGAGGCATCTTTAGATTGACCGAAGGAAATTGCCCCGTTGTGACCACCTGGAGCGCCTGGGCCCTGACCCCCGGGTCCTGCAACGCGATCCCATCAATGACTGGTGCCACGTTGTGCGGTTCATAAGCCAGACTCACCCAATCAATCCCATCCCCTACGTGGCCATCATGGATCACTGCTTTCCACTGCACGAACCGCGCAGGGGGAGCTTCTATTTCATTTCCGGGAGACGTGTAAGGGCCATGCCAGCGCGACCACTCTTCTCCCGGATCCTCCGTATTGCCGGAGCGGGCATAGAATTCAATTCGGTGACCGCCGGTCATATATGACCGCTGGTCATTTTTTTGCAAGGGTGGTCCCCACCATTCCAGCCTTCCCCACCTTGAAAACAACTGCGCATCGAAGGAGGTGGACTCGTAAGTCCCTTCTTTTTCGTAATCTGGACCCAGGGAGACCAGTTTTCCCGGGTTCGCGGTGCACATGAAAATCTTGCCGGAACGGTCTTTTACGATGCCAGTAACTTGCGATGCTCCTGCTTTTGCAAGTTGGGCGAAGACTCCCTTGTCGTCCACAGTCAAGATCGCGCCGTTGTTTCCCGTCCCGGCCAGAAGTTCTCCGTTGGAGCCGATTCCCAAGGAATACACAACTTCGTCCCGGGAACTCCACAATTCTTCCGGAGTGCCGTCAGGCGAAATCTTGTAGATGCTGCTCGTGAGCAGCGGAGGAAAAGCCACGAAAGGCGTGGGGCCCTGGATCACGCCGGCCGTCGGACCGATCACCGTGACATTGCCTCCGCTCGTAATGGTGGTTGCGGCCGGGGCAGGAGTCACCACCATGGTTGCAGCTTGCGCGGCATTGTGCTGTCTTTCTCCGATGGCTGCAGCGTAGATCGAGCCATCCGCTCCGACTGCCAGGGCGGTAACTTCGCGCTTGGGAGTCTCGTACAGGACGAAACCTTCAGCCAACTGCGCTTTCTCGTCCTTGTCCTTGATCTTCGAATTTTCGGGCATTCGGGTAAGGCGCAGAATTCTTCCGCTTGGCTCGGTGCCCGCGATTAAATTACCCGCATGATCGAAAGCGAGCACTTTGATATGGGCTTCGTCGCTTGCATAGTAGAGTTGGCTTTTCCCGTCAGGGGTCACCGCGAAAATCTGGCCTTTATCGCCGGTTGCGACATACAGAGTTCCGTCCTGACCAAATGCCAAATCCCAAATGTATTTGGCCTTGGGATCGAAGAATACGGTCTTCTGGCCATCTGGAGAAACGCGGTACACCTTGCCATCGGGGGAAGTGCCAACATAGAGCGCGCCTTTCGAATCGAACGCAATGGCTTGCGCGGAGAGTTCCGTGGACTCAAATACCGGACTCACCTTCCCGTCCGCGCCAAGCCGAAAGACCTTCGCGGGTGAACCTGCCGCCGCATACAACGACCCTTTTTCGTCGAGACGCAACGCCCACAGATACGATGCATCCACATCGGCAAGCGCCGCGAACTTCGGCGCAAGCTCGAGCTTGCCGTCGCTGCGCACTGCAATTCCGTGCGCCGTGCCCTTCATAAATTCATCGTACGTGGATTGCCGCCAACGGCGCGTGTGCTCCGCGTGCGCTCCCGCTGCGACCAAAGTAAGCATCAAACCCGCATAGACCGCGCCGAACATCCACTTCCGCATGGCTATTCGTACCCCTTCTTCTCGCGTTTGACGAAACCGCGTGTTTCCGTCTCGCAAAATGCCAGGATTGGCGCTCTGCCCGAACCGCATTTCGTTACCGAGCCATTCCGGAATCCAACCGTGGGCTTCATCGCACGGGCAAATTCAAGGAAATGATACCCGTCACTGGCCCGCCCATCGGCAAGGAGGCTTCGCTTGCCAGGGATTCACGCAGAATCTGAACGCTCCCGGGGGCGGGTCTGCCGTCAACAACATTGATTTCGGAAAGCGGGACGTTTGGGAGCTCCTTGTCGTCCCACAGCATCGTGGGAGAAGGAAGAAACAGCCCCACGTAAACGCGATCGTTGCGCCGTTCGCGATTCAGAAGGGAAATCAGCTGATCCAATCCCTCAGGGACGCTCGGGCCGCCGAACCCGGCAAACGCAAAGCCCCGCGAAGCCCGGTTCATCCAATCAGCGTCGCTCACCATGATGCGAAGCGTGGTGCCGCGCGATGCCTGCTCGGGGACACGAACGGAAGTCTCCATAACTTCCGGTGCGCCACGATAGGGCCGCACCAGCACACGAACTTTCAAAGTATCTCCCGGCGATGCTTCGCTTTTTTCCAGCCAGGCGCTGTCAATCGCGAAGGATTGCCTGCCCGCGGTGCTTTCCACGCGGAGGGAGATGCGCTGGATGTGCGGCACTTCAAAGCTGTTGGCAAATATCTTCGTGAAGACATTCATCACGTCGAGCGCGACCGGCAAACCATCCTGGCTGAGAGAGTCTCCGGGAGCAAACGTGTTTTCGATTTGCACCGGAGAGTGGCCGGCCAGAACAATTTCGCCAGAAAGGCTCAACGTACTGCCTTCACCGTACGCGCCGTTCTGGGTCAAGCCGTTGAGCGTGGTCATGGCGACCAGGAGTGGCGTCAGCTTGGGATGATTGACGATCTCAAAATGAAATTTTCTCTCGCCCAACGGAGACTTCAGCTCGAGATCGAGCGGAATCATCGGCGGGGGAGCGCCCAATTCTCCAGTGACCGCGGTCAGATGATCCGAAGTAATCGTCCCAATGGTTCCTCCGACGTTGACAATCTTGGTGGAAGCAAGATTCGAAGAGAGCGTGGTGAGCACGCGGCTGCGCGCCATGGGGATGTGCACATTGCCCAGATTCAGAAACGGATGGCCGCAGAGAAAAACCTTGTTTCCCTCGACCGCCGTAACGGTGCAGGCGGAATTGATGGACGCATCACCTTGAACGAGGACCATTCCCGCCATATCGCCGGGCACGAGGTGCGCGTCGTCTGGGCGGGGAGTGGCTGTGCCGCCCTGAGCGGCCACAAATCCAAGTTGACTCAGTTGTTTCGTGAAGGGCCCGATGGCGGAACCCTGAAATCCGGAAAAGGCGAGCGGTGTCTCGATGGATTGCAGCGCGGCTCCAGAGGGCAAATAATTTTGAGCCACGGTTTCATTCGGCAGCGTCGCTGCAATTCCTGCAACGCTCGCATCGCCTTGCTGTTCGGGATGCAGCACGTCCTGAATCGGCGTGACACCGGCGATGGCCTCTTTTGTAAAGACTCCAAGCTTGAGAGACAGAGCCCCGGCAAGTTTTCCATCCAAATAGACCGGGCTGCCGCTCATTCCCGCAACGACTCCCGTGTGCTCGACTTTCGGGCCCTTCAATTGAACGAGAATGATGGATTGCCGCGGTCCGAGGAGATTCGGCATCACGCCGATCACTTGCAGATCGAATTTTTCGATCTGGTCTCCGGCGAAGATGGTGTAAGCGTATCCCTGCATTCCGGGCTTCACTTGATCCAACGGCAACGTGGCTGGAGCTTGCGCTTGAGCCGCTGGGTAGAAGGCAATGGAGAAAATTGCCGCGAGGACAAAAGCCAATGGGATAAGAGCTTTAGAGAATCGAACTGAGGAAGTCAGATGGATCCGCGCCCGGAACATGAATCGCCAATGATACTCGGCGGAGTACCTCTTCGCAATCGAACCATGTGAGGATCGCGGGTAGGACATTTGGTCTAAGACGTCTCGTTCTCCCTCACATCCGATGACGAGGCGAAACGTAGGGTTGGACTTCACTCGGATCGAGTGACGGGGTTAAGTCACTCACCCTGCGGCATTTGGCGATGGTCGTGGCGGCGTTTGCCAACCCTCAGCGACGAGCTAGAGCCAGCATAAGTACTGTGAACCCAGAGGATTACAACGAGAATTTCATCAAACCAGCCTCTGGTCAGGCATGTGCATTTAATCACGTTAGCCTTGGTTTCGAAGTTGAAGAGTGTCCATGCCAAGGAAGGAGGCCCAATGATTCAAATCAGTTTGCCAATGGCATTGATCTGGACGGGAATTGCCTGCGCCGTGCTTGTAGGTTTGGCCTTGAGTGTACGCGCTTATGCCCTGTATCGCGGGAGAATGCTGGTGAAGTGTCCAGAAACGGGCGAGAGCGCCGCAGTCCATGTGGACACATTGCAAGCGGTAAAGAACACGTTACTCGGGCGTGCATCGCTTCAACTTGATCAGTGCTCTCGCTGGCCGGAACGCGCCGACTGCGGGCAGGACTGCCTTGGACAGATCGAAGCCGACCCGAAGAGCTGCCTCGTCTGGACGGCAGTCACAGACTGGTATCACGACAAGGAATGCGCCTACTGCAAGCGCCCCTTTCACGAAGTCCACTGGCACGATCGTCCGCCAGCGCTGCTTTCCCCCGATCACAAGACCGCGCAGTGGAATGAAATTGCGCCGGAGAAACTGCCCGAAGTTTTTGAAAGCTATCTGCCGATTTGCTGGAGCTGCCACATGGCGGAAAGATTCCGCAGCGAGCATCCCGATCTGGTGATTGACCGTCCGGGCAATCGCGGACCCATGAATGAGTACCTGGAGCACGAGCCCACGGAAACGGCGAAGAGCCATCGCCCAGTTTAGTGCGCTCCGGCAGGGCCCCGTGAATGCGTCGGACGTCGCATGAGCAAGAGGAACGGGAGCATCAGTAGAAACAAAACGCAAAGAATCCGGAAGACATCGTTGTAAGCAATCATGCTTGCTTGCCGCTCCACCATGCCGAACATGGCCGCGTAGGCCTGCTTTGCGGCAGCAGCGGGATCTCCGCTACGCATAAAAAACATTTCCTTCAAGGAACGAAACATTGCGGCGGCTTGCGAGCTGAAGGGATTCACGTTTGTGCCCAGAGAGCGGATGTTGCGCTGAAGCAGCCTTTCCTGGATTGTAGCAACCACAGAGATTCCTACGCTTCCGCCGAGGTTGCGCACCAGATTGAACAGACTTGTCGCGTTGCCCATGGTCTCCTTGGGAATGGGGTCCATGCTGATGGTGGTCAGGGGCACGAAAAGGAAACCCAGCGCCAGTCCCATGATGAACTGCGGCCAGAAGAAATCCCAATAGCCGGCGTTGAGATTCAACCGGGAGAATTGCCAAAGGGTATAAATGCATACGATGAGCCCCATTGAGAGCAATTTACGCGGGTCAAATTTCACCATGATGAGTCCCACGATGGGCATGGCGATAAAGGAACCAACGCCGCGCGGGGCCATGGCGATGCCGGCCTGAAGGGCGGGATATCCCAGAAGAGTTTGCAAAACGAGTGGGATGATCACCGTTGTGCCGTAGAGACCTACTCCCAGCAAAGCCATCAGGAAAACGCCTGTGGAGTAAGTGCGCTCTCGAAAAACCCGAAGGTCCACAACCGGATCTTTTATTGTCAGCTCGCGAATGAGGAAGGCGATCAGAGTAATGCCGGATATGATGACGACGACGGTGATCCAGGTGGTGCCGAACCAGTCTTTCTCCTGGCCCTTATCGAGAACAATCTGCAAAGCGCCGACCCAGAGCGCCAACATGCCGATGCCCCAATAATCAATCTTCTGAGAAGTTCGTTTTATGTAGGGCGGATCAAAGACAAAAAGGCGCGTCATGAGGATGGACGCGATTCCGATGGGCACATTGATGTAGAAAACCCAGCGCCAACTGTAGCTATCCGTGAGCCAGCCGCCGAGAACCGGCCCGAGCATAGGAGCGACGACGATGCCAAGTCCCCAGAAGCCCATGGCCTTGCCGCGGTCCCGCGGGGAAAAGGATTCGAGCAGGACCGCTTGCGAGATGGGTTGCAAGCCGCCTCCGCAGGCGCCTTGAATCACGCGAAATACGATGAGCACGGGAAGACTTGGCGCGAGCCCGCAGAAGAATGAAGCGATGGTGAAGCCGGTCACGGAAAACAGCAGCATGTTCTTGCGGCCAAAATGATTGGAGAGCCATCCTGTCATGGGCAGCACGATGGCGTTCGAAACGAGGTAGGAAGTGAGGGTCCAGGTTGATTCGTCAACAGTGGCGGAAAGGCTGCCGGCGATATGAGGGAGAGAAACGTTGACGACCGTGGTGTCCAGCACTTCCATAAACGTGCTGAGCATGACCGCTACCGCGATAATCCAGGGATTGATGAGTGGTGGTGTGCGGCTATCCGCTTCCGGCATGTTCTACCAGGCTGGCAAGGATTCTTTCACGGCAGCAACGATTCTACACATTTTACGTTGCGACGCGTCCGGTCAATTCCAGGATGAGGCGATAGGGAGCTGAAAAACCGGAAGCGGGTGGAATGCGATGGAGTTGGTTCCGGGACCTGGACTCGAACCAGGATACTCAGCTCCAAAGGCTGATGTCCTACCGATTAGACGATCCCGGAACCGCAGGAGAAATTCTAGCAGAGCAGAGAATTTGTGGACAGCGGGGTAGTGTCCTAATTTGAATTTCCCGTGCTCAGATTGCGGCATGAATCGTGCTCCGAATCCATTCCGAAAGACTCTGCTTTGTGGCCTTCGCCCTTGCTTCCATCGCTCGCAAATCATCCGCCGTGAAGCGCACAGGCACGATGCGGCCCATAGCCTCTCCCTTTGGGAGTTTGGGCCGTCCGACCTTCCTACTCTTCTTCTGATTGCTCAAGGCTTCTGAACTCCTGAATGATTACTGCTCTGACTGCTTCGACTGCCGATGTAATCGGCGCAACATGCAAGACGGTCACATGCCGCTTCTTTGGACCATCCTTGTGCGCCCATGCGTAAACTCTCGGCGCTTTCGGGTGGCCGTGAAGCTCAAAAACTTCCACGATGCCTTCCCACACTGTTTTTCCCTGAAACGTTTCTTTGACAGGCACGCTCTCGATATGCCGCGAGTCTACGCCGTGCAAATGCCGAATCACCTCTTGTAGTTCTTCGATATAGCTCAAGCCGCCGCCTCAATCAAATTCCCTATAGTCCAAAAACTTCTAGCAATACCCGCCGCCATTGCTGGCGTAGCGCGAAGAGTGTTGTGCCTCTTCACGAGATTGTAATACGCGAAATGCAGCGCGACCGCAGCCTGAAAGTTCTCCAGCTTCTTACTGAAAGCATAGGTCAGGCGAGTCAAACGGCGCATGTGCAAACGCGTTGTCCCATTCAACCGCTCAACGTGACTTGTAGAAGCCAAACGCAGGTCAGGGAAGCCGCTGACTGACTTCTTTTCGGTCACGACTATTTCCGGTGCGCTGAATCGCCGTTCGGGGACGTGCGAATCATCCGTGATGTAGGTCTTGATGATTTGTGCGAAGTCAACATCCGCTCCAAAATTCATCTCCACGGCATCTACGTAAGCCCGGAGAGCATCACTGGAGATTTGTACGCGATTGCGCATCCGCGACGCCACGTCCGCAACAAAGGCATTAGCGGTAGGCAAATCACGCTTACCGCATTTGAAAGACGGAACGAGTTTAGTGTCAGGGTCTATCGCACAGAGCGTCCAAACATCCCCAAGCTCAAGGCTGTCATCGGGCGTGCAATGACGTTCCTTTTTGCCTATGAATCCCCATATTTCATCGAATTGCAGTTGGCGGCAAGACAGATTGCGCATCTCCACATCGAGCACTCTTGCGCAGCCTTGTCCCACGCGAACACCAAGCCGCATGATGGTGTCGCGATGAACGCCAGTAATACGTTCAATTGAGCGAATGCTTGAGCCCTCCGCCAGCGAGCTAATCACCGCGATTTGCTTGTCGGTGCTGAGGATGTTTGCCATGCGCGCTCTCCCTATGGCAATAACTGTATTACAATAATTAGCGGTTGTCAAGAGGTATTTTTGTGTTACAGTATTGTCATGCGGGACAAAGCCCCGAAACTCGCTATGCTGGTGAAGAGGCTCTTGGAAGCCATCAAGGGCGTTATACAGGCTATCCAGAAGAATACTGAATCCATACATGCCGCAGAGGAACGAGAACGGCAAAAGAAACCAGGCGGGGAGACGGTACACAGAATCATCGCCTTTGACGATAAGACGGTACGTGACGCGAAGAAAGAAAGCGACCGCCAATATCGCACTCAAAATTCGATAAAAAGAGCTACTTGGGGGGCGGTAACTGCGGCTTGCATTTATGCTGGTATCGCAGCTTGGCAGGGATGGGAGATGCGCAAGGCTACTATCGCTGCAACAAACGCTGCTAATACGGCTCACGATGCTCTTATTTTGGACCAACGAGCATGGGTCGGCGTTCAAGGGACTGAATCCGAGGAATTTAGTGTCGCTAATGGATTCATCGTAACTGTTGTATTTTCCAATAGCGGAAAGACTCCAGCGCACAGTGTTCAAAGTTCGGCAGGTTACAAAACATCCCCAGTTCCAGTGTCCGGTCCGACCAAAAAGGAAATTGCGGCCCTTGAATTTAGGCCAGCTCAGTCCATTGCGCCACAGAGTAAGTACAACATGACCCTCGGAAAGATAGCGATCGGGGAAGGAGCAACCCCGCGTCAAATGGAGGGAGTTCGCAATTTGCTTGCACAGTTTCCCGACATTCAAAAAGGAAATCTCGTTTTGTATTACTACGGCATCTTGAGATATGACGATATTTTCAACATGACCCATGAAACTCAGTTCTGTATTTACTTGGCCGATCCCAAAACGAAGCGCGTTGGTGTATGTGACGCCTTTAATGACCTGAACTGAGGAAATCAGTATGAGCAAAGCCCAAATTAGGACACTACCGACAGCGGGGTAGTTGTGCGCACGCGCAAAGTTTCTGCTAAATTAGAAAGGTTACAGTCCTTGCGGAGAGGTGTCCGAGCGGTTGAAGGAGCACGCTTGGAAAGCGTGTGTAGGAGAAATCCTACCGTGGGTTCGAATCCCACCCTCTCCGCCATACCAATTTTCTAGCTATGTTTTACGTAATTTTTGCCCTCCTCTTTCCATCTCGCGAACTAAGATGCCACCGCTTCACCAGCGAGGGCTTGAACCGCCTTGGGCTGAGGACGCACCAGGAGAT
>DATJAD010000103.1:0-43605 GCA_035516615.1 Candidatus Acidiferrum sp. | reverse complement strand
CGTCACGCCCCTGAATATCGATCCTGCCGATCCCGCGCTGCCACTCTCCACCCCGGAAGATTATTCGCGCAAACTCGCTCGCGATCTCGGGCCTTTTTATACGCAGGGAATCCCGGAAGATACTAACTCCCTGACCAGCGGAATCCTTAGCGACGCGGAATATCTTGAACAAGCCCGCCAGGTCTTCGATGACCAAAAGCGCATTTTTGAACACGAACTGGCCCGTTTCCGCACTGGATTTGCTCTCTACTATTTCTCCAGCATAGACACAAATGGCCACATGTTCTGGCGCGCCTTGGACGACAAGTATCCGGGCTACGACCCTGAAGTCGCGGCCAAGTACGGCAAGGTGCTTGAAAACTACTATATCCAGATGGATGGCATCCTTGGAGAAATCATGAAGCGAGCCGACGCGAACACGACCGTGCTCGTGCTCTCCGACCACGGTTTTGCGCCCTTCCGCCGAGCGTTCAATTTGAACACGTGGCTGCTGCAAAACGGTTATCTTGTCTTGAAGCCCGGCTCTGCACTCACGGACCGCACGATTTTTCGCGATGCCGATTGGTCCAAGACACGCGCGTATGGCCTCGGCTTAAACGGCCTCTATCTGAACCTTCGCGGGCGCGAAGAAAATGGAATCGTAAATCCTGGGGCTGAAGGCGATAGTCTGCTCCGCGAAATCAGTGCCAAACTCGTGACTGTCCGCGATCCTAAGAACCAGCTTCCCGCCATCACTCGGGTAGATCTAGCAAAGAACGTATACTCCGGATCCGCGATGGCTTTGGCGCCGGACATGATTGTGGGATACAACCGCGGCTACCGAGTTGGCTGGAATAGCGTCCTCGGTGGAGTTGACTCCACCGTCCTCGACGACAACAGGGAACCCTGGAGCGGAGACCATTGCATGGACCACACGCTTGTACCTGGGGTTTTATTGAGCAACAGGAAAATCGCGGATCGGGATCCTGCTCTCATTGATATCGCGCCCACGATCTTGGACAAGTTCGGCGTGGCTCCTTCGACGGCCATGCGTGGCCGAGATATTTTCCTTTCGTTTCCCGCCAACACCTGGATCACGGCAAAATGAACTCAAGCCTTCGATCGCCTTCCTTCGCGGGCAGTTCTCATTGAGCTTCCTCCCGTTCCTTCTCATCGGGTCGGCCGTAGGGCTTCCGTTCGGTCTTACCGGGATGGGCAGCGGATCAGTTTCGACTCCTCTCTTGATTCTATTCTGCACGCTGGCGAGATCCCCCTCAATTTGACCCTCTTTCAGCCACGAAGCAAAGATCGCCCTTGCATCAACGTAGGAATTTCGTACCCTGCAAGGTCGAGCAAAGTCGGTGAGATGTCCAATAGCCGGGCGCCTATATGTTCCCCACTCAACTTCATGGCGGGCGCGTAGAGCAAAAAGGTGCCGAATTGCGCGTGGTTGCAGGCATCTGGTCCCGTGTCGTTTTCTTCTACGTGCACTTGGCTATGACCAATGCTTCCGATAGACCGCCAATAGAGCCCCCCGAAGTGAACGATAAGATCGGGAGCGACATTTCTCACATGCCGGTAGATTTCCTCCGGCTTGAATACGAGTGAATTGAGTGGTTGCCCCTGCGGGTCTGTGAGCGCTTCGAGCCGTTGCTTCATTTCATTGCGGAATGTTTCGTATTGCGCAGCAGGGATAACCCCCCGAGGCTCGCGCCCTTCCACATTGAAAAAGATGCGAGCGTAATAGCCGCCTTCGCTCCAAACCCTTGTTTTTGCCCAATTGACTTTGGCTTTCGCGAACGGAGTCACTTCGCGTGGGGCCTCGTCCAGCACCAGCAATCCTTCGCGGGCCAGCCACTCGTTGATCGCAAAGCCTCCGTCGAGCCGCTGGGCTCCATGATCGGAAACCACCAAAACTACACACTCATTCCCCAGCAAGTCGAAAACAGATCCAATCTGTTCATCGAGCCACAAATAATAGTCTGGAATCACCTGCTCGTAGGGATTGCCTGCCTTGAAGTGGATGTGCTTCGGATCAAAAGAGTCCCAAAATCCGTGATGGACGCGATCCAGTCCGATGTCCACGTAATGAAAATAGTCCCACTCTTTTTCTTTCAACAGCCAATGCACGACTTTCCAGTGCTTGCGGCTCATCTCGAAGATTTGTTCGCGAAGCCAGGCCTTGTCGTCGGTGCGAAATCCCGGCACGTCCACTGCAAAATCGCCTACCAGTGCCCGTATTTCGTCAGCGACCGTTGCGGGATAGGTATACGCATTCTTCGCAGGATCAGGAGTCAGGAAGCATCCGATGCGAATGCCTTCGAGCGGCTTCGGCGGATAGCCCGGCGGGAGCCCCATCACGATGGAGCGCTTCCCGTAGCTTGCCAGATAGTCCCAAATCGCAGGCTGCTGAATCGAACGCGAATCCACGAAACTCAATCCCCCATACGTGTGATTGGCGCGATTCCGGAAACCGTACACTCCGAGGGAACCGGGATCCTGACTCGTCGCCATGCACATCCATGCCGGGACGGTGATCGGAGGGATCACGCTCTCGAGGCGTCCCCATGTGCCCATGGCCATCAGGCGCTGGAAGTTTTTCAGCCGCCCATCGCCAAATGCAATCTCCGGGGCCGCGCAATCAAGTCCCAACACGCAGATCTTGGGATGTTTTTGGTCGCTCATGCTGTCCCCAAATTCAGCTATCTTCCTGCCTGAGGCGGCTTCGCGAATCATGGCGGAAGTGCTGTATTATAAACGACTGCGCCGCATCCCCAGAATGCGCTAGAGTTGCGGCGGATAGGCAAATAAGGCTGATCGGAATTCCATGATATTGAATCGCCCCCACGGAGGCAGGCTCGTCAATCGCATCTTGGAGGGCCCCGCCAGGGACGAGTGGCTCACGCGGGCTTCCTCTCTCCCGCGCGTCCGATTGAACGCTCGACAACTCGCCGACGTCGAGATGATCGCGGTCGGCGCTTTCTCGCCGCTCGAAGGTTTCATGAACTCGCGCGACTACGCCTCTGTGCTGCGTGAAGAGCGCCTGTCGAACGGGGTGGTCTGGACGATCCCCGTGACGTTGGCAGTTAGCGAAGAAACGGCTCGCGGCCTACGAGGCTCGGAAGCGGTGGCCTTGACCAGCCCAGAGGATCATCTTATTGCGGCGCTCGAACTCGAGGAAGTTTTCACTTTTGACCGGGAAAAGGAAGCTCTTTCCGTGCTGCTCAGCACGAGTGACGCACATCCCGGGGTGGCTTACCTGAAATGCGCTGGGGACCATTGCCTTGCTGGACGCATTCACCTCCTGGAGCGCCCCGAACATGGCCCGTTTGAGAATTATCGCCTCGATCCAAAAGAGACCCGCTATCTTTTCTCTCATCACGGCTGGAAGACGGTGGTCGCCTTTCAGACTCGCAACCCCGTCCATCTCGCACACGAATATATTCTGAAGTGTGCGTTGGAAACTGTGGACGGCCTGCTCCTCCATCCCTTGATCGGGGACACGCGTGACGAAGATGTCCCAGCGGAAGTCCGCTTGCGCTGCTACCTAGCATTGCTCGGTACTTCACTTCCCGTGTCCCGCATCGTCTTCAGCGTATATCCGGCCGCTATGCGTTATGCGGGGCCCCGCGAAGCCATTTTCCATGCGATTGCGCGCAAGAATTATGGATGCACGCATTTCATTGTCGGGCGTGACCATGCCGGGGTCGGAGGCTTCTACGGTCCCTTCGACGCTCAAAAGAAGTTCTTCACATTTGCGTCTGATGAGCTGGGAATCACTCCGCTTTGTTTCGATGCCACCTTCTACTGCAAACTTTGTGCCCGCGTCGCATCCGAAAAAACCTGCCCGCATGGTCCCGAGAATCGTTTGGTGCTCAGCGGCACAAAGGTGCGCGAGCTTCTGCGCAATGGTTCTGATCTTCCCCCGGAGTTCACTCGCCCTGAAGTAGCGGCCATTCTCCGCGAGGCTTATCGCGAGAAGCGGGTAGAGAACCGTTGAGTGAACCGCGTAAAGGCTTCACTCTGTGGTTCACCGGGTTGCCTTCCGCAGGCAAGACCACATTGGCTCAGCTCGTTGCAGTCGAATTGCGAAACCGTGGCGTGGGCGTTGAGGTTCTCGACGGCGATACCGTCCGCACTCACCTTTGTAAGGGGCTGGGGTTCAGCAAAGAGGACCGTGATGAAAATATTCGCCGCATCGGCTTCGTCTGTGGATTGCTGACGCGTCACGGCGCTGCCGCAATCGCTGCCGCGATTTCGCCGTACCGCGCAATTCGTGAGGAGGTTCGGGCTTCCATCGGCAATTTCGTGGAGGTCTATGTCAAGGCCTCCGTGGAAACCTGCATTCAGCGCGATGTCAAAGGACTCTACAAAAAGGCGCTGGCGGGAGAAATCAAAGGCTTTACTGGAGTAGACGACCCCTACGAGCCGCCGCTTCAGCCCGAACTGATCGTTGAAACAGAGCAGGAGTCACCCGCTGGCTCCGCCGCGCGGATTCTGCGGAAACTGGAAGATCTTGGATACATAAACACTTCTGCAGAGCCAGCTTATAGCGCCGAAGAAGAAGCCCGAATCCGGGAACGCCTCGTTCGTCTCGGCTATCTCGAATCCTGACCGAGACTCGGGGGCCTCACTTCCTTGATCTGCTCGCTGAATTGGTGAGAATCTAATCGCGTCCGCTCCAAGTCCGGAATCGCCGGATTTCTACAAGATCTTGGCAGGCATCCCCCGAATAACGAAAAGCGCGGTCATCCCAGTAAACATCGGCAACCGGCTTTACGCCCAATGTCCGATAGTTGGAGTTGCGGTTCACTTCATGATGAGGGATCTGGTGCTGCGCCAGATAACCTGAGATCTCGGCTTTGCCGCGAGTTGTGTGAATGATGATCTTCCACCCTTCCGCGTGCAGCGTTCGCAACGCCTCCACCACATCGTTCCGCGGCAATCCAAGAATACCCGGGCCTTTCCAGCCGTCGTACTCTGCGATGACCCCATCGAAATCCACCGCGATGGTCTTCGGAGGCGATCCACTCGGCGCAATGGGTCTCGCTGGGACGTTCTTCCGCGACAACGCGCGTTTCTTGAAGTTTCGCTTCTTCAGAGACATAGTCGCTTCACGGGGAGTCTAACATCGACGCCCGCATCGAACAATTTCGCGCCGCTGTCTAGTCGCCAGTCGCAGGCGTGGCGGCCCAGGGTTTTCCGTCCATGTGCGGAGGTACAGCCAGGCCAAAGAGTTCAAGCAGGGTTGGTGCAATATCAGTGATCGAATGACCTTCTCCAGAAATCTTCCAGTTCGAAAATAGCACCCCAGGAACGAGCGCCGGGTCAATACAATGGTCCCCGCTCCAAGCTTTCTTGTTCACTTCAATGATGGTGTCCGTCACGCGTCCCTGCGCGGAGCTCCACGACACCCGATAGCCCTCGCCAAATCCAATTACTACATCCGGAGCGTTCTCACGATAGGGACCGAAAAATGTTTCATGCGAATCAAATGCCTTGGTGATTGCAATCCTGGATGTCTCTGGATCTGTCAGACCTTGCAGGGTTTCGCAAAGCTCGCGCCGAAGCTCGGCCGCTTCTTCCCCATCCTCGACAATTCCCTTGCTTTCTCTCCCTTTTTGATTGAGATAAATTCCGTTCATTCCGAGGCCGTAGGCGCGGGTCCGATCCCAATCCACGTTCTCGTACCAGTCACCTTCCGGGGCGTCTGCCTTCAGGCTCAAATATCCATTTTGATGCAGCCAGGTATTCAGATTGACGCCGCGCTCAAACGACTTGAATCCGTGATCGGAAACGATCAGAAGAAGCGTATCTTCGGAAATTTTTTCCATCGTTTGCCCGATCAACCGATCCATGCGCGCGTAAAGCTCCTCAATGACCAAAGGTCCGTTGTGATTGCCGCCTGGCGTAGCGGCAGCGTATTTTTCCGAAAAATAGCGCCAGAACATGTGCTGTACGCGATCCGTGATATCGAAAACGCAGGCACACACTCCTTGCCCGGTCTTCGACAACGCATCGAAAAACATCTGCTCACGTTCCCTGTGATTCGAATAGCACTGCTCCAGGAACGCGTCATCGTCGAGGTAACCATCATTCAACGCCCAGGTATCCTCGGCGAGCCCTAGCGTCGCGTACAGACCGTTCAGCTTTGCAAGATACATCGAATACGTCAGCGGATGTGAGATCGGCAGAGCAGGCCGCATCGGGTGAATATTCACGGGCGTCGCGTAGAGTTCCAACTCCGGCTCGACCGACTTGAGAAGAAACCGGCAGATTCCCTTCACGCTTATTCCGAGTCCCGCCTTGAATTCGACCTCGACCCAGTCCGAATATTCTCCCAGCCGGATTGCAATCCTCTGGCCGTCTAGTTGAATCTGCCCTCCCTGCTTTGTGGCCTCGATTTTGACTCGAAATGCCGCGCGCAACTCCTCCTTAGTGTCTGGCTTGAGCGTATTCTGAGGACCAGGGACATAGGAGTCAAAGAAGCCATTTTTCTTTTCAAGGGGCACGACCACTCGATTGGTCGCAGATTCTCGTTTGGCAACGGCCGTCGTGTGAAACGAGAATGTCCCTTGCGTTCCCTGGATATCGGGAACACACATTCCGGAGAGCAGCACACCTGGGAACTTTTCCGGGGGAAACGTGATCGGTACCCGAATCACAGAACAAAACACCCCGGCTTTCCCCAGGTAATGCCAGAACGGAATGCCTTTCCGCAGCGGCCTGATCCGCGCCCCGCCCAACGGAATCGAGTATCGGCCGATCTTCAATTGTCGTTTTGGGCCTCGTATTCGAGCGGAAGAGAGTTCCGGCAAGTAACGCTGGCGGTCTGGCATCACAAAATCATAGATATTGTGTTTGCCGGGATTCACTCCAGTGAGAAACGAGGACCAAGCAACAGGTGAGATCGGCGGTATCGTTGTCGCAAGGTTCCGAAATGTTCCCTGGTCCCGCAGCTTCGCAAGATTCGGCAGCTTCCTTTTCTGCATGTATCGTTCGGCTAGCTCAGGATCCATTCCGTCGAATCCGAGAATCACCACTCGCTTCACCTTGGCTCTCCGAATTGCACGCCGCCTGCGCAAATAGCGGAAAAACTGGCGCGCAGGCCACGTGACAATGGCAAACAGAGACGAGATGGATGCCAGCAGAAAGGTAAGAAAAGAAGAAACGACAGCGAATCCGGCGCCGGGCCCCACGTACGCCTGCACTTGCCGAGGGTAAAGAAACTGAAGCATAAGGAACACAATTCCAACCTGCACAATTCGCTTCAACGGAAAATTTCCCTGGCCGAGCAGTCGGAATGCTCTTCTCAAAGTTCAGTCCTTAGAAAACCCTTCAGCAATAGCGCCGAAATCAGCATAATCCCCAAAAAAGGCACCAGCCAGTCCACTTGCCAGCGCCAGAGCGTGATTTCCCGGTCTGGATATTGGACCTGGATGCTCAGAATCGGCCCGGCAGCCGGAAGCGGCGGCTCATCCTGGCTTATTAGCGCTACCAAAATCCCTCCGCGCTCACGGTCCCAGTTTACTCGCCTCATTCCCCCTCCGACCACTATGCGCTTTGTGTATTCTCCTTCGTTGGCGGCAAGCCGAAGCAAAAAAGTTCCGCCACGATCTGCCCTCAGCCTCCAGATGACTTCCCGCTCAGGCAGTATGTGCACAGGCGGCGCAGTCATCGCGATTCCCTCCGGCAGTTTCAACGCCACCTTCTCCAATGGCTCTCCGGCCGCAAGCTTCGTTTGCACAAGAAAGTCTTGTCCGGCATTCAATGGGGTATGAGCAAAATACGCATCCAACTGGAGAAACAGAAAAAACAGTGGCACGAAAAGTATCAAGACTGGGCGCAGAATGTGCCGGAGATAGTCGGCCAGGCTTCTGAGGAATGCGAAATACGCCCGGGCCACCACACTGAGTTGGTCCGGAAAAAGCCGGATTTCCAGCACGTGCGCACCGATCTTGTCTTTGGCTCTGCGGATCGCTTTCTGGTCCGAGACCCGCCGGAACACAAGCAGCGCCGCGACTGCTGTAAACAGAGCGAAAATCGCCAGGACCAGGATCGGCGGGAACGCGTGCATCAGGTAGAAAGCGAAATCAAATGCGTGCTCGATCAGCCTGAGAAGGAAATTCATGCTTGTAGACGAAAGACAAACGCAATGTAACGTTGCCGCGAATCGTCGATTAGAGAGGAATTACTCGATGTAACCAAGACCCTGAAGCCGTTTCTTGATCTCCTCCGGAGTGTCGCTTTCTCCGGATCCCGAGCCCATGATGCGGGCGATCTCTTTTTCAAGTATGTGCTGGATGAATTCATCCGCCGAGGAATACCCAGCCAACTCGGCGCATTTCTTGGCGCGTTCGTACAGCTCACCTTCAATTTTTACACGGCTGGAGAACATGCTCCCTCCAGAGCCTTGCCCGCTCTTGGCTTCGCCAGGCGCATCATAGCACAGCAATGCCGGGCATTGGACTTGTCCTGAGGATTCATGGAGCAGGAGTAGAGCTTCGCGAGGCTCTTTTTGATGGAAGAAAGCGCCGCTAGATGGCCGCTTCAACAGAGGTCCCGGCCGCGGCAAACACATGATGCGTCTCCGCCTGTGCGAAGGCGAGGAAGGTACGCACGACTTCCGCGTCGAACTGTGTTCCGCTCGATTCCTGAAGCCGCCGTGCCGCTTCCTCGAGAGGGAGCCCTCGCCGATAAGGCCTGGAAGAAACCATGGCATCGAATGCGTCAATGACGCAAACAATCCGCGAGACGATTGGGATCTCACTGTTCATCAATCCCGCGGGATAGCCTCGCCCATCCACTCTCTCGTGATGGTGAAGAATGTCGAGCGCCGCATTCTCAAATCCCGGGAGCATTCGCAGTACAGCCCATCCGTACTCGGGATGCTTCTTCATGAGGGCATATTCAGCGTCGTCCAGCTTGCCGGGTTTCCGGAGGATCGCGTCCGGCACGCCGACTTTCCCGATGTCGTGGAGCAGTGCGGCAACTTCCAGATTCTGTAAGGTCGCTTCGTCAAGTCCTAGCTCTTGTCCGACCCGCAGGCCCCATTCGGCAAGCCTGGTGCTGTGGACTCCAGTATTCAGGTCCTTCAAATCCAGAAGCTGGTTGAAGGCACAGATAACGGAGCCGCGCAGCGCCAGAGTGCGTTCTTCCAATTGCTTGATGCGGATCGTCTCGGGCATCCAAGTGGAGGATGGAACCCGCTTCGCCGCAGGCTCCAAGGCGATTTCCTCTGGCGAGCTGGTCACCGGCTCACGAACCACGCCATCGCCGCCTGGTAGACATCGAGCCTGCCATTGTTGAGGTCCGGAGTTAGTACATGAGCATGGGCCAGCGCATTTGTGGCTTTGGACTGGGTCAAACCCGGCTTCACGCTGAGCAAGAGCGCCGCGGTTCCCGCAGTAAGTGGCGAACTAAAAGAGGTGCCAGAGGAACTCGCGAAGGTCCCGCCTGGATACGTGCTGATGATGTTTTCACCGGGAGCCGCGATCCAGACGTCCGCATCGCCGTAGTTTGAAAAGGATGAGCGCGTGTCATAATCCGTTGTTGAGGCCACTCCTACGACGGTGCCGTTGAATGCGGCCGGATAAACTCGAGCACTCGTATTCTCATTGCCAGCTGCGGCAACCAGAATCATGCCCGATTGGCTAGCATAATTGATTGCGTCGGAAAGTGCTGGTGAAGAAGCGCTGAGATCAAAACTCATATTGGCGACATTCGCATGATTCTGCGCCGCATAATACAAGGCCGCCACTATGTTCGAGAGATAACCAGTCCCGTTGGCGGAAAACGCCTTCAACGGAAGAATCTTGGCTTTTGGCGCCACTAGATGAATCAGACCTGCGGTCATGGTGCCGTGACCAAAGGCAACGTAAGGCGAGCCGTCAAGAACGGCGGCTGTGGATTGGTCCAGAACGGCCGCCGTGGATTGCTGGACGACTACTGGCTGTTCTTCCTCTGAACTCGAATCAGCGGGCCCATCGGGCATGCCCGTAACATCCAGCCATTCATTCGCCCCGGGCTGATTCCTCGTGAAATCGTATCCTTGTAGGAGCACTGGGTACAGCGCTGGATGATTGGGATCCACTCCAGTGTCTATGTCCGCGACGATACCCGTTCCGCTGACGCCGAAGCTGGTTTGGGCATCCGTCAAACGGATAATCTGCGCAGCCGGTTGCGCGGCATATCCGTGCCAGACAATTGTGCCGTAGTAGTTGACCGGCGTCGTGTCCGAGAGGCCAGCACCGGGACTCTGCAAGGTGACATTGGGCATCGAAAGCAATTGATCGGGCTCCACGCTCTTGATCCCCAATAGGCGTTCCAGCAAGTTCACTGTTCCATTCAAGAGATTCGTAATGAGGTTTCCCGTCGACGTAACCAGGTAAGTCTGGCCTTGAGATCCGTCCAAGGTGCCCTGCACCTGGCAATTCGCGGCTGAACAAAAACGCAGAACGCTCAGCAAGCCGCCTGAGGTCCGCACGATATATCTGCGTTGCTGAGCAGCGGCAGGATTTGCAAGCGCCAGAAGAAATGTCGCCAAAATCGCGAGAACGAGAATGCGTTGTTTCATCGCTTTGATCCCTTCCAGGGGTCCCCTGGTAAATTGCTCGTCCGCCGGCATTTCTGGATTCCCTTCATCTTCCGTGGCGAAATCCACAACTGCCAATGGTACGAGCGTGTCTTCTCACCTAAGCTCAAGTTCCAACTGCTCCCGGTACTTCCGTACCAGAGAATTTCTTTGCAAGGCGATAGCGCATTTCACACGCCCCGGTTCGCATTCGAAATCCCTCTCAGAGCGTCGCGCAGCGAAACCACGATGCATTTCTCGCTGTCGCCCTGAATTCGCAGCTCCAGATCGCCGAGATTCTCCACTTCTCCCCGGAACTCACCAAACCGGTTTGTCACCGTCTGCACGACATTCCCTCGCCGATTTGAGAGCGTCACCCGGACTTCCCTCGCAACAATCTCAGGGCGGCTCACGTCAAAAAGCTGGCCGGTCACGGACAATCGAGACTCTTCGGGTTTGGCCTCAATTTGCACGTCAACCTGATAAGGATCGGCTCGATAAAGCATCTGGCGCGCCGTGGGCCTCGCCGTACGCGCCCCGGCGGCTGCTGGTTGTACCAAGCTGTCAAACAGCAGTTCCGCAACGATTTCCTTTATTTTCCTCTGGTACGAATTCCGCTCCCTCGAGTATTTCGCCGTCACGAAAGCCGCCTTTGCAACTCGCAAGGCGTTCTCTGGCGGCTGAAATATGCCTTCTAGTGCCGCGGTCTGTTGAACCTTCTGCCAAAGGCTCATTGCCCTCGCGCAAGATTTACAACCCGAGTTGAGATGCATGCGCATCTCGTCTTGCCTATCCCGTGAGCCCATCTGGTTCACAAAGTCAATCCAATCCTCTGCCCTAAAATGCTTCATTGCGTGCTTCATCATCCATCCCCCAGTGTTTCCTGTCCTGCCAGCGCCGACCGGAGAGACCGGAACTGGTTTCCTACGCCCATCGAATAAGGGTGTGCACAATGCGGGAAAATAGGCCGCGGTGAAAATTAATTAATGCTTTTATTTTCAGTGAGTTTCCCGAATAGAACAAACGGGGCCCAATAGTATGGATGGGGGTACCTGCTTCGCAATTCCAGCATCGAATGCCGTAGGGCAACTGCCGCGTTTTTGCTGCGGACATACTGCTTGTAAAAATGGCTCATCAGTTCGGCTGTGCTTTTGTCGTGTACGTCCCAAAGGGACAACAACAGGGTCGTCGCACCGGCGCAAAAGAGTCCGCGCTGCAGCCCCAGGAGTTCATCCCCTGCAGCGACCACATTCATTCCTGTCGCGCATCCACTCAGCGTGACCAAGCGGGCAGGCAGGCGCATCTGGTACAGATCGTATAAATTGAGATAACCATCGCCCAGCCGGATTCCGGAAAACATCGGATTGTCCTGCCGATAAACTCCGTGCGTAGCAATGTGCAGCACTCCGGCTTCTCCCCCGCGTTCGCGCAATGCAGCGGAGCTTGCTTCCGCATCCAACAGCAATTTACTGTCTGGAAGGATGGTCGCGACGCTTTCCACTTCCTGCAGAATCTCCGGGGCTCGCTGATCTGGAACGCCCAGAACCAGCGAAGCAGATTTTGTGCTGGCTGTCTTTTCCTGGCACAGGGCAAAGATCGTCGCACTGGGTGCATAAGATATTTCATATGAGTCACACAGGTATTCGCCGGCATGATGCAGCGCATGAAACGGCAGAAAATGCAGCGGCCCGTGGGGCACAATAACAAGGTGTCTTCCACTAAGCAGGGGCTGGATGGGAGCAATCAATTCCGAATACAACCCTTCAAGATGGCCCTCGGTCGTTTTCCTCAATGGCTCCATGAAACGCTGGATGTACTCGCTCCCCATGCTGAATTTGGCGAGCTGAAAACGCAAAAGATGGAGGTGATGCACAACTCGTGAAACCACGCTTACAGGTTGGATTTCGATTCCTTTCTTCGTGACGACTGCGGCGATTACCCGCTCGCCTGCAGTGAAGTACTCGACCAGTGCGCAGTCTTCCGGAATATTCCGCTGCAGCACTGCGGCTGAAAAATCGCCGGAAGCCTCCAGCGTTGCGTTTTCTCGTTCATGTGCGGGCATTTCCCTCAGCGTACGCAGGAGTTCATCTTCTCTGGATTGCGCATGCTCGTGCAGCCGCTCGATCCGCTTGCGCGACGCGTTTTCCGTCTGCAGTTGCTCCAGCTCGATCCGGTGATAATACCAATTCAGGTCTTCTCGCAGCTCGCGTATCCGGCGCACCAGCTCGCTTTGCCCGGATTCGCCCATGGGTAGAATCTGCCCGCTCTGAAAAATCATTTCACTCATGCTGCGTGACTTTGCGGCCTCGATGTACTCCAGCGCTTCTTCTGCTGGAGTCTCTCCAGCAATTTCATCAAGGTAGAGATCCAACAGAGCTTCATACACTTGCAACCGGTTTCGGGCGAAAGAGATTTTCAATTCTTCGGAATGGATATTGCTCCGCAGCGATTCGAGCGAACGTCTCGCTTCGCGACAGGCGGAATAAGCTGCGGCGAAATCGCCGCGTCGATGGGCCAGTTGACCGGCCAGAAGGTGAATCTGGTGCGCCAGTATGGGAGCCCGCGCAGCGCTGAGCCTTGAAAGGCACTCGTCGGTTTCATGCTGCGCTTCCTCATATTCGCCAAGCTGCAACGCAATCCTCGCAAGAAGTAAATGGCTCAGCAGCGCCTTGCCATACAACAAGGAATCGTCGAAGAAGCCACACGCCACCCTGCAAAGTCTGCGCGCCTCAAAATGGCGGCCTTCGTGAAACAACAGCAAGGCTTGATACAGATCCACAAGGAACGGCCAGACCGGATTTTTCTCTTTGGCGAACATCTCCCTTGCTTTGGCAAAAAGCTCCAGCGCTTGCACTGTTCTGCCCTGCTGCCCGTATGCTGTTGCCTCGTTCGCAAGCGTTTTCGCGGCTTCATATCGCATCCCGAGCTCTTCAAATCTTTGGAATCCCTCGTGCGCCATCTCCCGCGCTTCCTCGCTTAGGTTCAGCTCAAGGTAAACGTCAGAAAGGTCCAGGTGGCACAACGCAAAATGGTAAGCGTCGCCTGTCATTTCGCAGGCGCGCCGTGCTCCATAAAGCCGTTCAATCGCCGCGCTATATTCGCCTCGGAGGTAATACAGGTACGCAATGTTGTAATCCGCCTGCGCAACGAGGAGAGGCATGTTATTTTCCTCGCTCACGCGCCGGGCTTTTTCATATGTCGCGAGCGCCCGGGGAAAATCGTTCAGGCTGATCAAGCAGACGGCCATGTTTCCGAGCACTACCGCAATGCCTTCCGTGTCCTGATAAGGCGTAAGCCCTCGATAAGCCCTTTCGTAGTATTCCAGCGCCTCATCGAAGCGGTCTTGCCGGTGAAAAATGTTGCCTGCGTTGATCTCCAGCCGGGCGAGACGCCAGGGATCGTTCACACGAACAAAAATCTCTTGCGCTCTTTCAAACGCTTGGAGAGCGCGGTCATACTCCCCGAGGAGAATCAATGGCTGGATTGAGCTGCTGAGTGTTCTCCCTGCCTCCTTCCAGATCCCGAGCGAGGTATAAAGCCGGATCGCTTTTTCGTGGTGTTCGATGGCTGCCTGATTGTCGCCGCTGGCATACAATGCGTTGGCTCTCGCGCGCATTCCCAGCGCGATAGCTTCCTTTTGCCGAAGTCTCTTGGCGATCTCCAGCGCTGAATCCGCTAGCGCCAGCGCTCGGTGCGTGTCTACGCGTACTGAGGTGACCACCATTTCGGCCAGTCGCTTGACAATTGCCGGAGATATCAGGGAGCGATGGCGCGCGAGCAACCTTTTTCTTTCGGCTTCTCCCGTGGTCCCCGCCAATTGGGAAAAGAGCTTCTCGCTCGGAATTTTTCTTGAGCCCACGCCGTTCACATGAATCCCAGTTCTTCAAGCCGGCTTCGCAGCCGCTCAAGGCATTGCTGCCGTGTGAAGCCGATCGATCCCACCGCCAGCCCGAGTTCAGCCGCAATCTGATCGTATGGCCGGGCCGGGGTTTCAAAAAAAAGCATCTGGATAAGCCGCATGCATCGTGGGGCAAGCGAGCGAGTTGCTTCGCGCAACATCTGTTCTTCCTCGGTTTGACGCACGAGGCTTTCTGCGACGGGGGGTACCTCGGGTTCCGGCAGGCTGTCGTCGTCATCGCGGCTTACCGACCGCGACTGCTGGCGCTTCCAGTGATAGCACTTGTGATGCGTAACCTGAATCAGCCATTTTGGCAGCGCGCGCGGTTCTCGGATATCCGGCAATCGTTCCAGCAGCTCCAAACAAGTCGCTTGAAAGATATCTGCCGCATCATGGGGAGGCAGTCCGTACTTGACGGGAATCGAATAGATCAAGGACTTGTAGTTCTCGATGAGTTCCGCCCAGGCTTGTTCATCCCCTGCCAGACATTGTTTGACCAGTCGCTCATCCTTCGTCTGGCGCGAAGCCTTCTTCCGATTGGCCAGCGCGGGGCTCACTTCGCGGAGACTCCCTTATTCCGAAGATACAATTCTTCGATATTCCACAGCGCATAGGGTTCGAGCACGGCGGGACGAAAATTCCCCATGTTGTTCCTGGCTCCAACGAGGATGTCAGGACTGGCCAGGAAAATCATCGGCTGGTTTTGAGCCAATATTTCCTGAACGTGATCGTAGATCTTTTTCCGCTCTGCAAATTTCAAAGCCGTCAATTGCTGCTCCATCAGCCGGTCAATCTCTGCCTCCCAGGCCGTGGCCGGATGTGTCTGCGAGGGATGCCAGAGATGCGTGCCCCCACTGGAAAGCCACACGTTGATGTCCGAATTGGGATCTGTGTCGTAGCTAGCAAGCCCTAGCACGCACGCGTCATAGTCCTTGCTTTGCATCACGCGATCCAGCAGCGATCGGAATTCCAGTGGCACTACCTGAACCTGCATGCCGATTTGTTTTAGATCGTCCTGAATCAGTGTGGCCATCTTCAAGCGATCCGCGTTGGAAGCGCTCGTGACAATGGTGAATTTCACCTGCACCCCGTCGCGGTCCACGAGAGTACGGTCGCCGTTCGAATTGTTTTCGATGGAAAACCCTGCATGGCGTAGCAGCTCAAGCGAACGTTCTATCGAGCGCGGTGGACGCTCGATTGCGGGGTCGATCCAGCGGTGATCGCCGGGCGTCACCGGGCCCCAAATCGCTGCGCCGTGCCCTTGGTAGACAAGGCGTACGATCGCTTCACGATCTACCGCGAAGGAAACTGCATCGCGAAACTTTACCGAATTGAACCAGGCTCTTTTCCTCGCTGTTTCCGCGCTCGCCCCTGCGGGCAACTCGTTGAGATTGAAAAACAGGAAGTTGAACTCCAGTCCGGGCCCCGCGTCTGTCATCGTCACGCCATGCGCCTGTCGGGATAGAACAGAGAAATTTCCCGCTCCTAAACCGGTGATGATATCCGTCTCGCCGGATTGGAATCTCAGGACTTGCGCGTCGGCGCTGGGCACGAAAAGGAAAACTAGCTCGTCCAGATAGGGTAGCCGCGTTCCCTTCTCGTCCTCCTTCCAGTAATAAGGATTGCGCTCAAGCACCAATCGC
This sequence comes from Candidatus Acidiferrum sp., assembly GCA_035516615.1. Taxonomy (GTDB): domain Bacteria; phylum Acidobacteriota; class Terriglobia; order Acidiferrales; family UBA7541; genus Acidiferrum. The sequence goes on along the minus strand of DATJAD010000103.1, from coordinate 27,512 downwards.
TCGCCCGGGACATACTGCTTCAGGCGGAACGGCCCAAGCCCTGCCCATTGGCCCTCCGGCGTCGAGAGCGGCCAGTACTGCGCTAGCTTTCCTTCGAGATAGGGCTTTTCAAGCAGATGTTTGGGGAGGATGGCGATCCCATCAAAGAGCCGTGCGCCGGCTCCATAAGGCTTGGCGAGCCGAAACTCAACGGTGGCTTGATTCACTTTGCGGACTTCGATCGGCTTTCCACCTACGATCAACAGGTCGCGCTGCGGAGCATGAATACTTTCGTCCAGATAAACTCGAAAGCTAAAGACAACGTCATCCGCGTCCATTGGCTGGCCGTCGGAAAAACGCAATCCGCTACGCAGCTTCAGGGTATAACGCAGGCCGTCCGCCGATATTTTCCATGATTTCGCCAGGGCTGGGTCTGTCAGTTGCGAGGCGCGGTTGATGTGAATAAGATCGGCTTGCATCACGCCAATCACTTCGCGCGAAGGCTCATCCATCGCAACGATGGGGTTGAGGGTCTTTGGCTCGGACCGCAGTGCGACGACGAGCCTTCCGCCTCGGCGCCCTGGTTGCCCCGGGAACCTCATTAGTTCTTCGTTATGTGGAGTTTGCGCTAGGATCGGGAAAGCGAAGAGCCAGGAACAAAGGAGCAGGCTTGCACCGAGCAGTTCTGTGTACAGCTTTCTCTCGCGCCTCGGTCCCAAGGTGGATACCCCTGCTTTCTGCCATCACGCATCTATCTTGGCTGGGTCTGCCCACTCCTGCAATGAGCTCGCAAGGCCCAGGTATCCGATAAAGAACGGCACCATGGCCACCGCCGGCAAGTACATCCACCAGTACGAAACTAGTACGCTGTAGTGCTGCAGGCTACTCAGGAGATTCCCCCAGCTTGGTGCCGGTTCCGGCACTCCGAGTCCGAGAAAGGATAAGGTGACCTCCGCAAGCACATAGAGCGGCGCTAGGACCGCGGCTTGCGTCAGAATCACGCTCCATGTCTCCGGAAGCACATGCCGCCAGATCAAGTAAATGGGTGAAGCCCCAAATCCACGCGCGGCCCGCACAAAGTCCCGTTCCTTCGCGCTCATCACGACCCCGCGAATCAACCTTGCGGGTCTTGCCCATCCAAGTGTTCCCACAACAGCAACGATCAGGAAAAATGCCCCGACGGGACTTACTGACAGAGGCAGAAACGCTCGCAGCCCCAACATGAGATAAAGCCATGGCAGCGCGAGACACAGTTCCGCCCCGCGCATCAGAATATCGTCCGTCCACCCTCCGAAATAACCTGCGCAGCAACCAATGGAAGTGCCAAAGAATAGGGCGAGTCCTGTCGCGAGCAGCCCGGCAAATAGCGAAATCTGCCCTCCATAGAGGATTCTCGACAGAATGTCGCGCCCATACCCATCCGTCCCGAAAAGATAGACTCTTCCTCGATCTCCGCCGAATAGATGCGTTCGCAGAGGCAGAATGCCCAGCAGTTTGTAGCGCGCTCCGGACACAAAAAAGTGCACAGGCACCGGATGCGTAGTGTCGGCCTCAAAACTGTCAACGGCGATAGCGCTCGGTTTCAGCGGGTATGCGAACGGCCGCAGATGGAAGTGTTCCGCCGCATCCACAAAATGAATCACCATGGGCGGCGAAAAGGGGTGCTCCCGGTCTTGCTCTGCGGGGTCGTAAGGCGCAAAAAATCCCGCACAGATCATAATCAGATGCAATGATCCTAAGAAAAGAAGCCAGACCGCAACTCTCCTCCTTTTCATCAAGGCGCCGTCTCGTTTTTGCGAATTCTGGGATCAGCCCAGTAAAGCATGACGTCCGCGACGAAGTTGCCCCCCACAAGGCAAACGGTCGAAATCAGAATTCCGCCCGTGACGACGTAGAGGTCGCGCGCCAGGATAGCCTCTAACAGCCGCGGTCCGAGTCCCGGCCAGCTCGTCACGATCTCCACGAGCAGCGAACCACTGAGCAGAGCTCCTAGACTGAAACCAAATAGCGAGATCAATGGATTCGCCGCTCCTGGCAACGCGTACCGCCAAAGAATTCGTTTCTTCGAGATGCCGTGAGCTTCCGCCGCGCGCACATATCCCTTTCCGAACTCCTCTTGCATCGCCGCGCGCACATGACGGATCAGCAGCGGTTGCGCGCCCAACACCAGAACGCTTACCGGAAGCACCATGTGCGCGCCGAGATCCTTCAATTTCTCGGCCAAGCCCATCGAATTGAACCCCACAGACACCATTCCTCCCGTGGGAAACCAGCCGCTTCGCACTGCAAGCTCCAGAAATCCAAGAGCGAGCGCAATGTCAGGAATAACCAGCAGGGTTCCAGTAATCCAGGTGATCACCCGGTCAGGCCATCGTCCGCTTCGTTCAGCGCTCCAGATGCCCAGCGGCAAAGCGATGACCCACGCGAGCAGGGTAGCCGTAATCGTGAGCACCAAAGTGTTCCGTGCACGGATTAGCAGCAAGGGTCCCACCGGCACGTCGTAAGCAAACGAAAATCCCAAATTGCCGTGTAAAGCCGACCTCAGCCACATCGCGTAGCGGGTCGGGACCGGCTTGTCCAGGTTGTATTGGGCTTTGAGCGCTGCGATGGAATCCGCCGAGATTTGCGGATTCATCCGCATTTCATCCACATAGCTTCCAGGCGCGAGAGCGGTGAAGAAAAAGGCCAGAAGCGAAGCACCCAGCAAGAGAACTATGGCGTGCAGCAGACGCCGGGCCAAGTAGCGCATTACGGCACCACAGGTGGCCGCGAACGGAGTATTTTCCGCGGAGTTGCCGCCAACAACTTCAGCGTTGCCTCGTGCTGCGGTTGCCGGAGTATTTCTCTCGGGGTGCCTTGTTCGACAATTTTCCCGCGTTCCATCACCGCGATTTTGTCCGCGAGGTGAGCTGCCATTGCCGGATCGTGCGTACTAAACACCATCGCCAGTTCTCTGCTCTCTCGCAAGTCAACCAACAAATTGGCGATCTGGGCCTGTAAGGCGGGATCCAGAGATGACAGCGCCTCGTCTAAAATCAAAATCTTGGGCCAGGCAGCCAGCCCGCGCGCAATCGCAAGCCTCTGCCTTTGTCCGCCGCTGAATTCCATTGGTCTTCTGCTCAACAGATCCGACGGTAGACCCGTGATTCTCATCAACTCACAAGCTTGAGTTCTCCATTCGCTCCGAGGGAGACTTCCCCCTACCCGCCAAGGCTCGCTCAGCAACTCAAACGCGCTGAACCTGGGATTCAGCGAGGAAGCAGGATCCTGAAAAACAAGCTGGATTTTCGGCCGTATCTTACGTAGTTCGGCTTCCCCGATCATGAGAAGGTCGCGACCCTCGAACGAGACGCTTCCGCTTGTAGGTTTCTCCAGGCAAGCCAGGCACAGTGCCAGCGTGCTTTTTCCGGAACCCGAAGCGCCCACGACTGCAAGCGTCTCCCCGTCACTCAAGCTAAGGCTGACGCCATCCAGCGCCCGGACAGCAAGGCCGCTGTCCCGGGCGCGTCGCGCGGTATAGCTCTTAGCCAGATTCTCGACGGTCAGAAGGTTGGGCATACACGTTTGATTCCTGGCGCTATCGGTCAAACAGAAAACAGGAGACTTCGCGCGCTTCTCCCGCTTGCCTTAGGGAGGGCGGCTCTTGCTCGCAGATCTTCATTTTCTCTGGGCAAAGGGGAGCATAATTGCAGCCCTGATTTAGGATAGAAAAGGAATACGGTTCACCCACAACAACAGGCAGCTTATGTATCCGCTCTTGATCCGTCCTCGCCTCAAGTTCAGGCAAGCATTGCAGAAGCATCTTGGTGTAAGGATGCCGCGGCGAGGCCAACACCTCTTCCGCCTGTCCCTGCTCCGCTATTCTTCCGCCGTAGAGAACGAGAATCCGATCCGCAAATCCCGCCAGCAGCATGAGGTTATGGGTGATGAAAACAATCGCCACCCCAAACCTTTTTTGCAATTCGCGAAACAGTGACAGAATTGCGTTCTGCGTTACTGTGTCCAGCGACGCCGTGGGCTCATCCGCAACAATCACTTCCGGCCCGCAAACGATTGCTTGGGCGATGGCTGCCCTTTGTTTTTGTCCTCCGCTCAGCTCATGTGGATAGCTCGATGCAATTCGCTTCGCCTCAGCGCCAAAAACTATGGCCAGAGTCTCGTGGACGCGCTCCGCGGCCTCCCTCCTGCCCAACCCGCGATGCGCTCTCAGCACTTCCCGAACTTGAGCCCTGATTGTTTTTGTTGGATGGAGCGCCAGGGATGGCTCCTGAAAAACGAGCCCGATCCTCCCACCACGCACGTCTCTCAACTCCCTGTCCGTCTTATCCAGCACATTCTCGCCGTTGAGCAAAACCGACCCGCCGAGAAGCCTTTCATTTTCACGAAGCATCCCCAGGATTGCCGTTGCGAGGGTGCTCTTACCGGACCCGGACTCACCGATAACTCCGAGTATCTCGCCCGCATTTAAGGTGAAGCTTACTCCCTGAAGTGCACCGGTATCTCTCCCGCTCCGCTGCAGGTAATTGACCTGTAATTTTCGAACCTCGAGAAGTGCATCCATGGGCGGCTGCGAATGACCCGCCTTTTCATGTTCCCGCAGGAATCGCGGACCAGCAAGTCACCCATTCTGGTCTAGCGTTTAAGAGTAATAGGCGCTCTAAATCAGGCGCGGCCCCTGAGAATCGTCAAGGTGAAAACAGAACCAATCGAATAGTGTGGTCAGGTGAACGTCGCTGGGCACTGCTCCGCGAATTCGCGCTGACTCCGAAAGAGGGCGCATCATTTCAAGGGTAGGCAAAAGGCATGATTCCAAACTCAAGGGGAGCCTTTGATGATCCGGTTTGTCAATTGGAACCCTCAGCTGGCTCCGTAGACCGGGATGGCCGCACCGTGCACGAGTTTGGCGTCGTCGCTGCACAAGAACAAGATCACCTGCGCAATCTCTTCGGGTTTCGGCCACTTCGCGAAGTCCGAATTCGGCATAGCTCTCCGATTTGCCTCAGTATCAATAATGCTCGGAAGGATCGAGTTCACTCGGACGCCGGTGCCTTTGAGTTCAGCGGCGAGCGAATCCATCATGGCCACGGCGGCCGTCTTTGATGCCACGTAAGCACTTGCCCCCGCGGCGTGATCGAGCGCTGCTTTCGAGGCCACGTTTACAATCGATCCGTACCCCTGCCTTAGCATTAAGGGAACTACGGCTCGCGCTAGGACAAAGCCTGAGCGAAGATTCAACGCGAGCATTTGTTCAAAGACCCTCGGTTCCATCTCCCACAGCTTGGCCCCTCCAGCGTAGCCGCCCACCGTATTGATCAACGCGTCCACACGGCGGTGTTTCACAGCTAACATTTCGATCCAATCTTTGATGGCTCGCTCATCCGTAACATCAAGTTCGTACCCTTCAAGTTGTTGGCTCTTCTCGCCAGAGGCCTCATGGAGAGCTTGCCACTCTTTCTGAAGCCGGTACGTAACAGCCACGTCCCAGCCTTGCTCGAGAAATGCCCTGCTCACCGCCCGCCCCAATCCGCCAGTCCCGCCGGCCACTACAGCTAGCTTCTCTTCAGATCTGTCGGTCATTTCTCGCCCCCCTCTTCCGCTTCGCATGCCAACCGATGGCGCGCCATGGCCACGATTGGTACGTCCAACGCTCATTTTAGGAATCTAATGTACGATGGGAAAGTGGCGCGCCTGGGGCGATTCGAACGCCCGACCTCTGGTTCCGGAGACCAGCGCTCTATCCAGCTGAGCTACAGGCGCGTTGCGGAGTCCTTTGCAACCCGTCACACAAATCTTATTCTACCTTGTTTCCCCTCATTTTTCGCCCGCATCTCCAGCGGCGTCATCCCTTGGCTCGGTCCTTGATCTGTTTGGCAAGTTTCTCGATTTCCTCCGCCTTTTTCACCAGCGCCAGGGATAGCACGGTCGTTGAGTCCGTCTTTTCCACCTGATCTTTCAGCTCTGAAGCCAGTTTGTACAGTTTCTCGGCGTCCTTTTTCAGATTCTTCTGATTCTCTTCCAGTATCGCCTTTGTCATCTTGCTGGTCTCCGCCGGTGAGGGCTGGATGATCGGCGCATTGGGGCTCGACTGGCTCGCGTCTTGTCCCGGTCGCGGACTCGCCGGCTCGGGGTTCGCCTTGGCAAGTTCTATTGGCTCAATCGCGATCGCTCCAACGACACATCCAAGTAGGATCAGTGCCTTTCGTCTTGACTCTCGCATCAGAGGTAACCTCCCCGCCCACAGGCGCATCCCTTTACACAATGCTATACTCCCCTTCTATACAGCCCATGTCTACCTTGGTCTCGCTTTTGTCCGGCTTTTCGCTCTCGACCGCCATCCATCTTCTCGCCATCCTGCTCATCGCGCTTTTGCTCAATCGCTTTCTTCATCTAATGACTCGATTTCTGATCAAACCCGCCGCTGGCCAGTCCCGCTCTTCTCAACTCCGAGAACAACAGGCTCGCACTCTCGCGGGCATTCTCTACAGCACGGGAAGCAAAATCATCTGGGTCATCGCGATCCTGACCGCGCTGAGCGAGGTGGGCATCAACCCTCTTCCCGCCCTCACGCTTGCTGGACTCGCCAGCGTCGCCATCGGATTCGGCGCCCAGACCGTCATCCGGGACGTCATAGCTGGCTTTTATATCGTTTTCGAGGATCAGTATGTTGTGGGGGATACCGTCCAGATCGCCGATACCGTTGGCCGTGTGGAACATATTACCTTACGGCGCACCGTGATTCGCGATTCTCGCGGCGCTCTTGTTACGGTCTCGAATGGGGAGATTCGTACCGTCGCAAATCTTAGCCGCGATTGGTCTCAATGTTTCGTGGACGTTTCGCTGGATCCAGATGCTTCGCTGGAAGTCACGCTCGCAGCCCTCGAAGCCGCTGCCGCGATTCTCCGTTCGGACATGGCTTGGTCACAGGCTCTCATTGACGGCCCTCGCGTCCTCGGTGTTCAGGCTTACAATCGTGACGCTTCCGTGGTCCGACTGCAGGTGCGCACCGCTCCGACGCGCCAGGACGAAGTGGCTCGCGAATTGCGCCGCAGGATCCAACTTGAATTTCAGCGCCAGGGCATTCCACTTTCGAGCGTCCAGCGCGTTGAGCTTGCTCCGGCTTCGGCTTCGTCCCCGGCCTCGGAAAGCACTCGTACGGCTTCCGCGGATTAGCGCGGCCTGAAGGAGATTGACGCATGGCAGCCATTACATACGATGAAGTCAATCTCATGCTCCGGCTCTACGACATGCGTCGTGAAGCGCGTCTGCGCCAGGCGCGCACTTGGTTCATTGATCAATTTCATCCGGATACTTCCGCAGACATGACGGAAAGATTTCCCCCTGGGAGCGAGGAATACAACAACATCCGCATGGTTTTGAGCTATTGGGACATGGTCGCGAGCATCGTCAACCGAGGCCTCATTGACGATGAGCTTTTCTTTGAAAACAATGGTGAGATCTGGGTAGTTTGGGACCGCATCCGAAATGTCGTCCCCACGTGGCGCGCCGCGTTCCGCAATGCCACGATGTTTCTCAATATGGAAGAAGCCTGCAAGCGCTTGGAAGCCTGGCGTGAAAAGCGAGCGCCAGGTTCAAGCGTTGCCATGCGCCAAATGATGCAGCAATCGCGCGCCAAGTCCTGATCCGGCCAGCTGTGCGCGTCTGCGGAGGACCGCTTTGATCTCTAAGCTCTCCTCCGTTGCAATATCTGTTCCGTTCCCTCCTTTGATTCCCGAACACACACGATGCCGCTGGGCCGCGCAACCCCCACTCGGTTCCTTCCTTGCCCTTTCGCATGGTACAGGCCCGCATCTGCCTCCCGGATCAGCCCGTCTCCATCCAGTCCTTCCCAATCGCCGCTGACTGCCACCCCAAAGCTCATGGTGATCACCACATCTCCTTCTTGCGTTCTCGTTGGCTGGCCTTCGATGCTCTTTCGGATTTGCTCCGCCCTCGCACTCGCGCATTCCACTCCGCATCCTGCCATCACCACTAGAAATTCTTCTCCGCCGTACCGGCTCACGGCGTCGTAGCTCCGCACCGACCCAACGAGCCGCGCCGCCACCTCCCTCAATACTTCGTCCCCGGCGGCATGTCCGTAGGTGTCGTTGACTTTCTTGAAGTTGTCCACGTCTCCCAGGATCACCGAGATTTCTCCGTGCTCTCTTCCTCTCTTGAATCTCTCCATTTCTCGGTGCAGCAATTCCAGGATCATTCCGCGGTTCCAGAGCGAGGTCAGCGCATCGTGCGTTGCCTTGAAGCGCATCTCTTCGCGCGCTTCCACGAGCTTGTCCTCGAGTTGCAAGATGCGTTCTCCCGTTCGCAAGCGAGCCTTCAATTCCGCCGGATGGAATGGCTTCGTCAGATAGTCGTCCGCCCCGGAGCCTAGTCCCTCCACGATGTCCTCTTTCGATTGCTTCGAAGTCAGCAGAATCATGTGCACGTATCTTTGTTCGCGCCTGCTCCTGACGGTCCGCACCACTTCCGGTCCATTAAGCCCCGGCATAACCCAATCCAGAAGTGCGAGCCTCGGCCCCTCGGGCTCGTGCAAAGCTTCCGCCGCGGCATTGCCGTTATCCACTGCAACCACCTCGTAGCCGGAGCGCTCCAGCGTCCCTTTGAGCACCCGCCGCGAGATTGCGTCGTCATCCGCGATCAGAACTTTCACCGACGGTCCTCCGCTGCAACCATTTCCAGTTCCGGCATCAATTCCGCCGTTTCGCTTTCGAATCGTTCCATCGCTTTCGAAAATTCCTCTTTCCGTTCGCTCCTGCCCAACTGCTCCAGCCTTCCGGCGGCGGCCTCCGCGCGTGTCGCAGCCAAATTCCCAAGCATTCCTTTCAGCGCGTGCGCGGTTTGAGACACTTCCGTTGTTTTCCCATTTTCAACTGCCGCACGCAGTTCACGTAGGTACCTCGGGAAGTCTGCGCGAAAGAGGTCCACCATCTCCCGCAACAGTTCACGGTCGTTTTCCACTCGAGCCCATAATTCCTGCTGATTAATACCACCGCCCCTGCTTTTCAGCCGCCTCTCATTGGCGTGCGCTTCCGTATACTGTACTCCCCTCCCCGTCACTCGCTCGATCTCTGCCCGCAAGAGCTCCACGCGAATCGGCTTCGAGACGTAGCCATCCATTCCTGCGTCCAGAAATTTTTGTCGGTCTCCCTTGACCGCGTGCGCCGTCGTCGCCACGATGGGTGTCCTCCTGCCCGTGGCCCCTTCTTCTTTCCGGATCGCTTGCGTGGCCTCGATCCCCCCCATCACAGGCATTTGAATATCCATCAGGACCAGGTCGAACCTTCCTGCCTTGTACTTCTCCAGGCCCTCCTTTCCGTTCTCCGCGAGCGTCACCTCATGCCCCATTTTTTCTAGCAGTCGCATGGCCAACTTTTGGTTCACCGCATTATCCTCCGCGAGCAAAACCCTCATCCCACTTCGCGGGGCGCCGCTGGCCCGTGGCTTTGATCTTGCCGATTCGTCATCCATTCTCGAAAGGGCGGCAATCATCGCCTGCCGTAATTCCGCTCTTTGCAACGGCTTTCCGAGGACCCGCGCAATTCCCAAGCGTTTTGTTATCTGCGCATCCTCTGCCGTAGGCGACGAAGTCAGAAGCAGCATTGAAGTCCGGTCCTTCCGCGCCTTCTGCCGGATCTCCCTTGCGGTCTCGTATCCGTTCATCCCCGGCATGTTTTTATCCAGCAAAACCAGGCGGAATGGTTCGTGCTGCTTCATTCGGTTAATAAACTGTTCCAGGGCCGTTTGACCGTCGCTTGTCAGCACGACATCCATTCCCCAGTTCCCTAGCAAGGCCCGCAGCAACAGCCGGTTGACTTCATTGTCGTCGGCCACCAGGACGCTCGTGCCTTTCAGTCCACTCTCCTCCGTCCAGGTACACTCTTCCTTTAGCGGAACTCCCCTCTCCAATTTCAGCATGAAATAGAACTTCGTTCCCTTCCCTTCCTCGCTCTCCAGTCGCATTTCTCCGCCCATCAGTTTCACCAATCTCGTTGAGATGGAAAGCCCAAGTCCCGTTCCCCCAAACTCTCGCGTCGTCGAGGCGTCTGCCTGGGAAAATGCCTCGAAGATCTTCTTGTGTTTCTCGCTCGGGATACCTATTCCCGTATCCTCCACGATGAAGCGAATGTTTTCCGTTGCTCCGCAGGACTCCATCCTCTCCGCTCTGACGCTCACCACTCCCTCTTTCGTGAACTTCACCGCATTTCCTGCCAGGTTGATGAGGATTTGTCTCAATCTCATGGCATCGCCCATCAAGGTCTCCGGGATTCCTGGGTCCACAGCCCACGTCAATTCCAGACCCTTCTGCTGTGCTCTCAGGGCCAGCGGCCGGAAAGCTTCCTCGATGCAGTCCATCAGCGAAAACGTCGCGGTCTCCAGCTCCAGCTTGCCGGCTTCGATCTTCGAAAAATCCAATAGATCATTGATGATGCCGAGCAGCGACTCTGCCGAGGACTTCACCATTTCCAAGTACACCCGCTGTTCAGGCGCCAGCGTCGTGTCCAGCGTCAACTCCGTCATTCCCAGGATTCCGTTCATCGGCGTCCGGATTTCGTGGCTCATGTTCGCAAGGAACTCGCTCTTGGCTCGGTTGGCCGCCTCGGCCGCTTCCTTGGCTTGCTTTAGCCGCTCTTCCACGTTCTGGCGTTCGGTTACATCCTGGATCACCACAACATATCCGTCTTCATTTCCTTCACCGCGCGAGAATGCCCGCGCCAAAGTGTCCACCCACACAATTTGCCCATCTTTCTTAAGGTACCTGTAGCTCATTGCGTAGTTCTGCTTCTGTGCAATCGCCGTGTTTCTCACTTCAGTCACACGTTGCAGGTCATCCGGATGCATGACCCGTTTCCATCCGCCCTCCCTTGCTTCCTCCAGCGTCAATCCCGTCATCTCCGTATAGTGCTCATTGACATACGTCAACTCGCCCCCGGAGTTCACCAGGGCGATTCCCACCGGCGCTACTGCGCTCAACGTCCTGAATAGTTCTTCGCTTTCCCGCAGCTCATTCTGTGCTCTCACTCGCTCGCTGATATCTTGGTATAAACCGAACTGCCCGCGAAGGACGCCATCCACCACAAACGGCACTCCGTAAGCCTCTACGTCGATCAGGAAGCCGCTTTTGTGTCTTCTCCGCGCGGCCTTCCGCACGATCTGGCCGCTCATTACGTCCTTCGTAAGTTGGTGCGCCTCCTCCCGTTCCGCGCCGCCCGTCAGCAGCTCATCAATCGATTTCCCATGCATCTCTTCGCTGCTATAACCGAACAGCTCACGGAATGCCTGGTTGCTCATCTGAATTTTGGTATGTTCGTCCTCTGACACGATCCCAATCGGGCAACCTTCCACCAAAGTTTCGAGGTATGCGGTTTGTCCCCGGAGCGCCTCCTCCGCCCTGCCTCTTACCGCAATCTCGTTCTCCAGCTCTTGAGTTCTTTCCGCCACGCGTTGCTCCAGGGTGTCACGCCCTTCCACCAATGCCGCATCTCTCCGCGCCAGTTCTTCCAGCATGTAGTTGAAATCCGCTCCCAGTTGGCTCAATTCCTTCCCCGCCAAGGCCGGTGCACGCAGCGAGTGGATCTTGTACTTGGCAATGGCCCGCGCAACGCCCGCAAGCGTTTTGATCGGCTTTGTGATTTGGCGATGCAGTGCGCTCGTCAGGACGTAGACAAGAAGCAGGCTCACTCCTGCTATGGCGATCGCTACTTTGATCGAATGCCAAAGTCGCTCATGCAGGCTGCTCAGATCCGATTCCAGGTACAAATGGCCCAGTCCTCGCGAATCTAAACTGATCGGTGTCGTCAGTGCCAGCCGTTTGTTTGCCCAGCTTAGCCCTTCTTCGGATTTGAGTGGCACTTCTTCTTTCCCTGCCAGATCTTCTCTCATGTACGAAGCGAAGAAATTTCCTTGCTTGTCGTAGAGAACCCCCTCTCGTATCTCTCCCTGGGTCCGCAACGCCCTCAGGAGTTTGTGCCCCGACACGGGATCATCAAATGCAAGCGCAGCCACCGTGTTCGTACCGATAAGCTTTGCGGTGGATTCCAGTTGTGCGACCTTCTCTTGGCGCGCCGTCTCCATGTCGTACACCAAAAACAGCCCGCTGCCGATTAGCAATCCCGCGCTGCTGGTTACCATCGTTAGCAGCAGCAGAACTTGCCGCAGCGGCCTCTCTTTTCTTTTCCTGGTCTCGGCCATCTCAGCTCCTCGCGGACGTCACTCGGCCGATTACCCGTCGCGCCAATGTCAGCAGCTGGGAACTGATCTTCAGCCTTGCCCGCTGCGCCGCCTCCAGATTCACTTCAATCTCCAGTCCTCTTTCATGTGTTTCAAGGCTTACAATCCCACCGGCTTCAACAAAGTCCGCCGTTTCTCCCACCGTTAGCGCGCTCGTATCTCGCAAATCCGCGAGTATCTTTCCGTAGTGTTTCTCTTCCGACCGGCTTACGAACACGATCTGGCAGCTTCGCAATTCCGATTCCCGCCGTACCCACCTCAGTTCGACTCGCTTCCCATTCACCTCGGTCGTTCTCGTCAGCTCCGCGAGCGCCGTCCCAAAAGGAAATGCGCCATACGCGCAGGTCTGAAATGTCCGGGCCCCATTTGCCAACGCGTCCTTGGGCCACTCCACAAACTTCGGGGCCAGGGCGAGAAAATTCGCTTTAATCTGGTACTCTCTGCTCACTGAGTCGTCCGCCCCGCGCACCCCGCTCAGTTCTGTCATGCACACCACGGCAACCGCCGCCGCGCGCGCGAGTTTCTTCCATCTGCGCTTTTGCCGTCGCTTGAACAAGGGTTCCCCTGCTCCTCGCAATGCACGCTTGGACCCACTGCCCTCACTTTCTGTTGTCTATTTCATATTGAAACTTAAGAACTTACCTGTCTTTGAAGGAATGGGTCATTCGATCGCATGCCCAGATTGAATCAACTTTTCAACTCTGATTCACTCCGGGACACTCCCAACTGCACTATCCGTCCACCCCACTGTCCGACTCTTGTTGGAGAGGCTTTGCAGATTCTGGGGGCGCGGGTGCACCGGAGCGCTCGTACCTGGCACTGTGTGAAGATGCAGCCAGTGGGGCGAATTCCCTTGCCGCCCGAGCCATTCCCACTGTTCGCGCTACGGATAGAGGCCATCGTTTGGGCACATCAAACCCAGGGCTATTTTTCTTGGCTTTCGCACGTCCCGCTGGGAGGAGGCCTATTCCAGAACGTGAATATTCCTCTCGGCACACATCTCCTTCAAGATCTGTGGCCACACGCTAACACTCACTTCTCCAAGATGTGCTTTTCTCAGCAGCAACATGAGAGTCCGCGATTGCCCGATTCCGCCTCCGACACTAAGCGGAAGTTTATTTTCCAGGATGGCTTGGTGGTAAGGAAACTTCAGGAAATCCAATAGTCCCGACATCTCAAGCTGTTTCCGGAGTGTCTGGGCGTCCACACGGATTCCCATCGAGCTGAGCTCATGTCGCCGATGAGTCACATGATTCCAAACGAGGATGTCGCCATTTAGGCCATGCCTGGTGCGTCCATCCGTAGAAGTCGTCTCAGTCGCCCAGTCATCGTAGTCCGCGGCGCGCATCTCGTGCGGATAACCATCCTTCAGCGGCCAGCCAATTCCGATGATGAATATGGCGGGATATTCCTGCAGAATTGCCGTCTCGCGTTGCTTTCTAGGGAGGTCCGGATACATCTGCAAGATATCTTCCGCATGCAAAAATGTTAGCTTTTCCGGAAGATTCGGATACTTCGCCGCTCGCAACTGTGGGAAGAGTTCCTGCACGTAGCTCTCCGCAGTCACCAGCACTCTCCAGATCCGGTTCACGATGAATTCAAGAAATTCCAGATTTCGCTCGTCAGGCGTGATAATCCTCTCCCAGTCCCACTGGTCCACATACACGCTGTGATCGTGGTCCAGGAAATAATCTTTGCGTACTGCACGCATATCGGTGCACAGGCCTTCCCCCGCCGCCATGCCAAACTGTTTCAAGGCAGCGCGCTTCCACTTCGTGGCCGCCTGCACAATCTGGGCATCAATTGGGTGTTTATCGTAGTCGTTCTTGATGTGGAACTGAATCGGCGTGCGCGAGCCGTCTCGATCGAGCATGTCGTTCACGCCGCTCTCCGCGTCCACAATCAGGGGCACGGTCACCATCATCAGGTTCAGTTCTTTGCACAACTTATCTTCGATGAAGCGCTTCAGCGCGAAGATTGCTTCTTGCGTTTCTTTGGGTGTCAGCAAGGAGCTGTAGTTGTGAGGGAGGATCCTTTGCAACTCCGTGTAATCACCAATTCCCGGTCCGGCCAGGTCTGCTGCTTTGGTTGTCATGAGATTGCCTCCATCAAAAATGGTCGTGATTCAGAAAAACTTTTCTGGGCCCGCAACACACTGCCACGCCGTACACGTACCCGGATCTGGTTCGGAGATCCCAGGCTCGCAAGAACGAATTCTACGGCGGGATCCCTGGCACTCTAGCGGTCGCAAATCACGCATCTCTGTGACGCGAATCACATACCTGAGGCTGCGGCGCGGATAGCATTTATGGGCGGGGTTGACACCTCAGCGAGGTTTCAGCTACCGAATGCAGTGCTCGCCAGTAAACCGGGAGAAATACCATGGCCGTCTCGAAACAGGAAGCTCTCGCTTATCATTCGCTCCCCCAACCGGGAAAAATTGAAATCACTCCCACCAAACCTTGCAGAACCCAGCGGGACCTTTCGCTCGCTTACACCCCCGGCGTGGCCGATCCGTGCCTCGAAATCCAAAGAAATCCCCACGATGTCTTCAAGTACACAGGCCGCGGAAACCTCGTTGCTGTGGTCAGCAATGGGACCGCAGTTCTTGGGCTGGGGGATATCGGCGCAATTGCCGGCAAACCCGTCATGGAAGGCAAAGCCGTCCTCTTCAAGCGCTTCGCAGGAATTGACGTGTTTGACATTGAGGTGGGTTCCCGGAATCCCGAGGAAGTAATCAAAGTCTGCCAGCTTCTTGAACCCACCTTCGGGGGCATCAATCTGGAGGACATCAAGGCCCCTGAGTGCTTCTACATTGAAGAGACACTCAAAAAAACGATGAAGATTCCCGTCATCCACGATGATCAGCACGGCACTGCCATCATTTCCGGTGCTGCGCTTCTGAACGCTGTTGAGGTGGTTGGCAAGGCGCTCGCCAGGATCAAAGTCGTGTTCAATGGCGCGGGCGCTTCCGGCATTGCTTGTGCCGAGCATTACGTGCGCTTGGGAGTCAAGCGCGAAAACATTTTCATGTGTGACTCGAAGGGCCTGATCTTTAAGGGCCGCACCGCCGGCATGAATCCGTACAAGGAACGTTTCGCGCAGGACACTTCGGAGCGTACTTTGAGCGAAGTGGTGCGCGGTGCCGACGTCCTGGTTGGGCTTTCCGTGAAGGGTGCTTTCACTCCCGCCATGCTGAAGTCCATGGCCCCGAAGCCCATTGTTTTTGCCTTGGCAAATCCCGATCCCGAAATTACCTACGAAGAGGCTCGCGAGGCCCGCAGCGATCTCATCATCGCCACCGGCCGCTCGGATTATCCCAATCAGATCAACAATGTTCTGGGTTTCCCCTTCATTTTCCGTGGAGCCCTCGACGTTCATGCCACGGCAATCAACGAAGAAATGAAGCTTGCCGCCACACGCGCCCTCGCCGCCCTGGCGAAAGAAGACGTGCCGGATTCCGTCTGCCGCGCATACGGCGTCGGGCGCATCACCTTTGGTCCTGACTACATCATTCCCAAGCCTTTTGATACGCGTGTGCTCGTCTGGGAGGCTTCCGCCGTGGCGGAAGCTGCCATGCGCACGGGCGTCGCTCAGGAGCCTATAGATCTTGGCGTCTACCGCGAGCAACTCGAGAAGCGACTCGGCAGAGCCCGCGAGGTCATGCGCGCCATCACCCACAAAGCGCAATCCGCTCCTCAGCGCGTCGTTTTCCCCGAAGGCGATCACGAAAAAATCCTTCGCGCCTGCCATATCCTCGCCGAAGAAAAAATCGCCTACCCCATTCTTCTCGGCAATGAGGATACGATCCGCGCCAGGGCCGCCACTCTCGGCGTCTCGTTGAAAAATATGACCATTGTCGATCCGCAGCAGTCGGCCCTCCGCGATGCCTATGTCCCCGAGTTCTACCAACTTCGCCAGCGTCGCGGCGTTACTCTCTCGGAAGCGCACGAACTGATCCACGACCACAACATTTTCGGCTCGCTCATGGTGCGCATGGGCGATGCCGACGCGCTAGTCTCGGGCGTGACGCAGCATTATCCGGATACCATCCGCCCTGCCCTCCAGGTCATCAAAGTTCGCGAGGACATGCGCCGCGTCTCCGGGCTATACGTCATTCTGACTCGCAAGGGAGACCTTCTTTTTCTCGCGGACTGCAGTGTGAATATCGAGCCCAGTGCCGAAGATCTTGCTGAAATCGCTCTCTGCGCCGCCGACGCGGCACGCCGCTTCCAGGTTGAACCTCGCGTTGCCATGCTGTCGTTCTCCAATTTCGGCAGCACGCGGCATCCGCTCAGCGACAAGGTGCGCGCCGCTACCGAATTGGTGAAGCAACGCGATCCTCTTCTTATCGTGGATGGCGAGATGATGGCGGACACGGCCGTCTCCCAGGACATTCTCGGAAGAGACTATTCCTTCTCCACTCTCAAAGGGCCGGCTAATGTGCTCATCTTCCCCGATCTGCAATCCGCCAACATTGCGTACAAGCTCTTGGTTCATCTGGGTGGAGCGGAGGCGATTGGCCCACTCCTGATGGGTATGAGTAAGCCCGTGTACGTTCTTTCTCGCGGAACCGATGTGGAGGACATCGTCAACATCTCCACAATCGCCGTTGTGGACGCTCAAGGGAGTCACCCCGCGGTTCCCGATAAGGAATACGAAGAGACTCCAGTCGCCGCTGACTGAATGTGCTCGCGTTGAATTGCTTGCCATCAGTTTTCTTAAGGAGGGATGACCTGTGGATAAGGAAATTCTGAATATTTTGGACAAGCGTACTAATACTGACTATCAAATGCCGCTTTTCAAGGGCACTGTCCGGGCCATGGATCTTCGCCAGATCAAAACGGCTACTGACGACTTCGGCTTGATGACCTATGACCCAGCCTTCATGAATACCGCCTCATGTCAGAGCGCCATCACTTTCATTGACGGTGAGAAAGGCATTCTGCGTTATCGCGGCTACCCGATAGAAGATCTCGCCGAAAAGTGCTCTTTTCTCGAAGTCGCCTATCTGATTTTGTTCGGTGAGCTACCCACGGCTCCGCAACATAAGCAGTGGGTCGCTGACATCACTCGTCACACCATGCTCCATGAAACAACCAAGAAGTTCCTCGAAGGTTTTCGCTTCAATGCTCATCCCATGGGCATGTTCATCAGCACCCTGGCGGCACTCTCCACGATTTACCCCGATGCCAAGGAGATCCAAGATCCCGAGTCGCGTTACCTGCAAATGTGCCGCTTGATCGGCAAAGTGCCCACGATTTCTGCTTACACCTATCGTCACAGTCTCGGATTTCCTTACGTCTATCCGGACAATGACCTGAGCTACACCGAGAATTTCATGAACATGTTGTGGAGGATGGTTGAGCCGAAGTACCAAGCCAATCCCGTTCTGGCCCGCGCTTTGGACATTCTTTTCATTCTGCACGCGGATCACGAGCAAAATTGCAGCGCCAATGTGATGAGGGCCGTAGGCAGTTCCCATGCGGACCCCTACGTCTCCACGGCTGCTGCAGCCGCAGCCCTTTCCGGCCCATTGCACGGAGGAGCCAACGAAGAAGTTCTGAAAATGCTAGATGAGATCGGCTCGAAAGAGCAGGTACCCGCCTACATAGAGCATGTCAAATCAGGACACGGCAAATTGATGGGCTTCGGGCATCGAATCTACAAGAACTACGATCCTCGCGCCAGAATCATCAAGTGGGCCGCCGATCGAGTATTCGAGGTCACTGGCAGAAACCGTAAGCTGGATATCGCTTTGGAATTGGAGCGCGTGGCTCTTGAAGACGAGTATTTCATCAAGCGCAAGCTCTATCCCAATGTGGATTTCTATTCCGGGATCATCTACCAGGCCATGGGCTTCAGGCCGGAAATGTTCACCGTGTTGTTCGCCATTCCGCGCACCGTGGGCTGGCTGGCTCAGTGGCAGGAGATGTTGCTGGATCCGGAGCAGAAGATCGCACGGCCGCGGCAAATCTATGTAGGCCAAGAGAAGCGCAGCTTTATTCCGATCGAACAGCGGGTCGCTGCGACCGCGACCGTGGCTCGATAGCGGATAGTTGGGCAGGCTACCATCCCCCAAGGTGGCCCGCCCACTTCCGCTCTACCGTGACTGTTTAAGCTGAAGGCCGGGAGGTATTCGGTCCCTCGCCGGTCCCGTTAGTCGCTGAAAAGACAACACATACAGGTGTGAGCCGGGTCACATCCCGGCGTGGCTGGAATCACTTACTGCCGACACCAATGGAAGCAGAGTGTGAACGAGGAAAACTGAATGATATGGCAGAGTGAGTACAGAGACAAAGTCAAATCGGCTGTGCACGCCCTCCAGGTTGTGCAGTCGGATATGCGTGTGTACATCCAGCCTGGCTGCGCCGAACCCGAGACGCTGGTTGAAGCCCTCCTGCAACGTGCCCCTTCTGTTCGCAATGTGGAAGTCGTCCATCTGCTGACCTTGGGCAACGCGGACTACGTCAAGCCCGAAATGGCCCCTCACTTCCGGCACAATGCTTTTTTTATCGGCCGCAACGTTCGCGAGGCGGTCAACGAGGGCCGCGCCGACTACACTCCCGTGTACCTGAGCGAAGTCGAGCAGCTTTTCGAGTCCGGCGCCATGCCCCTGGATGTCGCGCTCATTCAGGTTTCTCCCCCAGACCACCATGGCTTTTGCAGCTTTGGCGTCGGGGTGGACACCACGCTTACCGCCGCCAAATTTGCGAAGCACGTCATTGCTCAGGTGAACGACCAGATGCCTCGCACTTACGGCGACAGTTTCATTCACGTGAGCCAAATTAACGCGATCGTTGAATCCTCGCGCCCTCTGTGCGAACTGCCGAAGGAAAATATTACCGATCTGCACGTCGCCATCGCCCGCAATGTAGCCGGATTGATAGACGATGGCGCTGTCGTGCAAACCGGTATCGGCGGCATTCCGGATGCGGTGCTTCCCTTTCTGATGGACCGCAAGGATCTGGGTGTACACACGGAACTAGTTTCCGATAGTGTAATTCCGCTGATCGAAGCCGGCGTAATCAATGGGGAACGCAAGAATTTCAAGCCTCGCAAAATTATTCTGGGATTCGTGCTCGGCACCAAGAAGCTCTTTGACTTCGTGGACAACAATCCCATTTTCGAATTTCATCCGAACTCCTATACCAATGACCCGATCCGCATCGCCCAGAACCACGACATGGTCGCCATTAATTCCGCACTGCAGATGGACTTGAGCGGGCAGGTCTGCTCGGACTCCTTGGGCACATATTTCTATAGCGGAATCGGCGGCCAGGTGGATTTTCTCCGCGGGGCCGCTCATTCCAAGGGCGGAAAACCCATCATCGCTCTTCCTTCCACCGCAAAAAACGGAGAGATCTCCAGAATCGTAGCCACTCTCACTCCGGGTTCCGGCGTCGTGACTTCGCGTGGGTTGATACGCTACGTCGCCACCGAATACGGCGTGGCCTACTTGCACGGAAAATCCATTCGCGAACGCGCCAAAGCCCTCATCGAAATCGCGCACCCGAAGTTCCGTGACGAGCTTTATGAGCACTGCGAAAGGACAAAATGGTTGCAGCATGCACAGCGCGAGCCAGCATTGGCTGTGAGGTGAATATGTCCGCTGCACGCGGAAAAGTTGAAATTAACATTGAGGAGTGTAAAGGCTGCGGGTTATGCGTCGAATCTTGTCCGCCCAAGTGCTTGTTCCTGGCTCCGGACCTGAGCCCCTACGGAGTGCACCCGGCGCGCTACACCGGGGAGGCATGCACGGCCTGTGGCATCTGCTTCTACTGCTGCCCTGAACCGGGGGCGATCACCGTGTACCGCCGGCTGCCCGACTAGCCTGCCGGGTTCCCGGAAGGAGAGAACATGCGTCAACTTTGTAAGGGCAATGTGGCAGTCATCAAGGGCGCAATCCTCGCCGGCTGCCGCGCCTATTACGGTTACCCCATTACACCTGCCAGTGAAATCGCGGAATCGGCCGCTCTGTATCTTCCCCAGATTGGCGGAACGTTTTTGCAGGCGGAAAGCGAAGTCGCCGCTATCAATATGATTTACGGTGCCTCCTCGGCAGGCGTTCGTGTAATGACTGCCTCTTCGGGTCCTGGCATCAGCTTGATGCAGGAAGGCATTTCCTATCTTGCCGGCGCGGAGTTGCCCTGCGTCATTGTGGATATCATGCGCGGCGGTCCGGGTTTGGGAAATATCGCTCCTGAGCAAAGCGATTACTTCGCGATGGTCAAAGGCGGTGGTCACGGTGACTATCGCAACATCGTCGTCGCACCCGCCTCCGTCCAGGAAATGGCCGAACTGACGATGCTCGCGTTTGAGCTTGCGGACAAGTATCGCAATCCGGCTGTCGTACTGTCTGACGGCTTTGTGGGCCAAATGGTGGAAACTCTCGATCTCGAATATCGGGACCTGCTCCTGCCGGAAAAGCCTTGGGCCGTCAAGGGAACATCGGAGACCCGCCGGAATCTCGTCTCTTCCATTTTCCTGGAACCTGACGAACTGGAACAACATCAGCGGCGCATGGAAGAGAAATATTGCCGTGCGCAAAAAGAAGAGCCGCGGTATGAGCTGTATCAGGCGGAAGATGCGGAAATCCTGCTGGTCGGCTTCGGGATTGTCTCGCGCGTGCTGCGGTCTGTGGTCGAAAAACTGCGCAGCGACGGGGTTCGCGCTGGGTTGTTCCGCCCCATCACCCTTTGGCCGTTTGCGTCACAAGCTTTGCAGAAAGCGGCCGCGCATGCCAATTGCGTGCACGTCGTTGAGCTAAGCAATGGCCAGTTGGTGGAAGATGTACGCCTCGCAATCAATGGAAAAGTCCCTGTAGAGTTTTACGGCCGAACTGGAGGCAATGTCCCTTCGGCCGAGGAAGTCTATTCGCTGGTTATTGCGCGCGCGGAGGTCGTGTAAGCGCGCGGAGGTGTTTTCTATGACTGAGCAAGCCGGCCTTGAAGCACTGGAAAATCAAGTAGCAAACGACAGTTACAGAATTCTTCATTCGAAATCGCCGGTCTTCTACCCTGTCTACGAACGCAAGTCGGAATTGAAGCAGCAGACGCACTATTGCCCCGGCTGCGGACACGGGATCGTGCACAAACTGATTGCGGAAGCTCTGCAAGATCTTGGCATGCAGGACAGGACGATCTTCATCAGTCCTGTGGGCTGTTCCGTGTTCGCTTACTATTACTTTGATGTGGGTAACGTCCAGGTCGCCCACGGGCGCGCGCCCGCTGCTGCCACGGCAATCAAACGGGCCTGTCCTGACAAGATGGTGCTCGCCTATCAGGGCGATGGCGATCTGTCGGCCATAGGGACGGCGGAAATCATTCACGCTGCCAATCGTGGTGAGAAGTTCTCCGTCATATTCGTCAATAACGCCATCTACGGAATGACTGGGGGCCAGATGGCACCCACCACTCTCGTGGGCCAGAAGAGCACTACGACGCCCTGGGGGCGCCGTCCGGTGAACGAAGGGTTTCCTCTTCACATGTGTGAACTGCTGGCCACCCTTGAAGCGCCGGTGTATATCGAGAGGGTCGCGCTCTCCGACAACAAGAACATTATGAGAGCCCGTCGGGCCGTTCGAAAAGCGCTCGAAATCCAGCGTGATGGCATTGGCTTCTCTTTTGTCGAAATACTCTCTCCCTGCCCGACCATCTGGGGCTTGGATCCCGTGAAAGCGCGCGGCTGGGTCGCTTCTCAGATGGTCCCCGTCTTCCCACTGAATGTCTTTCGCGATCGGAAGCCTGCGCCGTTGCAGGATACGCCACCTCCGCAACGCCCGGTTTCGCAGGTTCTTGATCTTGAGGCGAAAAGGCCCGCGACCGCTGTCCGTGCTTCACATCCCATGCGTCACTTAAATGTGAAGGTCGCGGGCTTCGGCGGCCAAGGCGCTCTCTTGCTGGGGCAATTACTCACCCAGATGGGCATGAGCGAAGGCCTGGAGGTGAGCTGGCTGCCATCCTACGGGCCCGAAATGCGCTCGGGCAGCGCGCATTGCCACGTATGCCTGTCGAAGGAGCGTATCGGTTCTCCCTTGATCTCTCATCCCGATGTTCTCATCGCCATGAATGAAATCTCCCTGCGCAAGTTTGCCCACTCCTTGGTGCCGCATGGTCTCATTCTTTACGGCCAGGAAAAGCTTCCTGACAATCTCCAGATTCCCGAAGCGAACATAATCTGTATCCCTGCGCGAGAAATCGCGGACGAGTTGGGCTCGACGAAGACGGCAAACGTCGTCTTGCTGGGCGCCCTTTTGGAAGAAACAGGCTGTCTCGCCTTCGAAACCGCTCTGGCTGCTCTGGCCGGAAAGTTCAAGGATCCCGCGCTCATCGAAATCAACCGCAAGGCTCTGGAGGCCGGGCGGGAATTTGTGGACAAAAGAGCATTGGTGATTGCCGAATTTCAGCCGGAAGGCTTCGCCTGACGGCGAACACCTTTTTGGCAGGCCAATTCTAGCGGGGGGCGCGTAACTTCATGGATTGTCAAAAACGGACTGACGCTACCCTACTATCTAAGCACTTTGTCCACTGAGCCTAGCTCCGCTGCACGGCCCGCAATTGCTCCAGCTGGCTCTTCACCGCGACGCTTAGGCGGCGGATGCCATCGCGGATCTCTTCGGGCCGAGCATGCGAGAAGTTGAGCCGAAGGTGCCGGCTGGGCTCATATTCTTGGGCATCCGGCGCAAAAAAGGAGTCTCCGGATACAAAAGCGACATTCTGCTTCAAGGCTTCCTGAAAGAGCTCGTTCGCATTCATTCCATCAGGCAAGGTCACCCACAGGAAAAGTCCGCCCTTGGGGCGCGTCCATGTGACCTCCGCAGGAAAATATTGCTCCAAGGCTTGTAGCATGACGTCGCGGCGTTCGCGGTAGACGTTGCGAAGCCTCTTCACATGTTGGTCGAGGAAATTGTCCCGGGCCACATCGTAGGCCACCATCTGAGTAAACGTGGAAGTATGCAAATCGGCGCCTTGCTTTAGTTGCACGAGTTTGGCGATGACTTCAGGCGGGGCCACGATCCAGCCAAGCCTCAACCCAGGAGCGAGTGTCTTGGAGAAAGTGCTCAAGTAAATTACATTGCCGAGCGCATACCCATCATCGCGCGGCACATTTTCGCGGTCGAGTACGACCAGCGGGGGAAGATGTTCCCCTTCGTAGCGCAGCTGGCCATACGGGTCATCCTCAACAATGGGAATGCCATACTTTTCGGCAAGCAAAACCAGCGTGCGCCGGCGTTCCAGGGAGAGTGTAGTTCCGCCCGGATTTTGAAAGTTTGGGAGCACATACATGAACTTCGGTCCGGAGCGAAGCCGCGCTTCCAGCAGATCGGTCCGCAATCCGTCCTCATCGCAGGGAACACTAAAGTACTCAGCTCCGTAAGCGCTAAACGCTTGTAGAGCCCCGAGATACGTGGGCGCCTCCACGAGAATTGGATCACCCGGGTTGATCAGCAACTTGCCCACCAGGTCCAATGCCTGCTGAGATCCTGTGGTGATTAGAACATTCTCTGCCTGTGCCCGAATGCCGTAGCGCGAGATGTGGCGAGCGATCATCTCGCGCAGCGGCTTGTAACCTTCCGTCTCTCCGTATTGCAGTGCCAAACCTGCATTTTGTTCGAGGACTTTACGGCAGGCCTCCTTGAATCGCTCAATGGGAAAAACGTCGCTGGCTGGAAGCCCACCAGCGAACGAAATCACTTCCGGTCTTTGGGTAATCTTCAGGAGCTCGCGGATTGCGGAACTCCTCATGCCCTTGGCACGCAAGGCATAACGGGACGTCCAGATTATCGACACGCTTTCTTTCCTATCCTCTGGGGCCTGCTGTCAAGGAGGTTTTGGAGGCGCGGGTGGGAATCGAACCCACGCATAAAGGTTTTGCAGACCTCTCCCTTACCACTTGGGTACCGCGCCGCCTCTCAAAAAAAGTATAGCCAATTCGGGCTTGCCTGTCAGCCCGTGGCTGGTGATTCTGTCTGGCACTATTTCTTTGCCGGCGCGATTTTCGCTTCCCGCAAGAATCTCGCTGCTTCTTCCGGTGGCGTCGGATTGATATAAAATCCCGTCCCCCATTCAAACCCCGCCACCTTCGTCAGCTTCGGAATGATCTCCATATGCCAGTGATAATGATCGTTGATTTCTTCCCCGATCGGCGAAGTATGAATCATGAAGTTATACGCCGGTTTATCCAGCACTGTGTCTAGCCGCATCAGCGCATCCTTCAGCATCCTTGCAAGGCTCGCGTACATCGAACTCTGGTTGTTTTCGTACGCCGACCCGTGCACCTTCGGCAGCAGCCACATCTCGAACGGAAATCGCGAAGCGTACGGCGCCAGCGTGATCAGATGCTCGTTTTCCCCGATCACTCTCTCGCCCGTTTCCCTCTCTTGTCGGACGATGTCGCAAAAAATGCATCGCTCCTTCTCATCGTAGTAATGCCAGCTGTTGTCCACTTCTTCCCGCACGCGCCGCGGCACGATCGGCAGCGCGATCAACTGCGAATGCGGATGTTCGACCGAGGCCCCCGCTGCTTCTCCATGGTTCTTGAAAATCAATACGTAGCGGAACCTTTTGTCGTTCTTCAGGTCCAGCATACGGTCGCGATACGCCCATAACACGTCTTCCAGCGCCCGTTCGGAAAGAGACGCCAACGATGCAGTGTGTTCCGGGGTTTCGATGATCACCTCGTGCGCCCCGATCCCGCTCATCTTGTCGAACAGCCCCTCACCTTCGCGGTCCAGGTCGCCTTCGATTCCCAGCGCAGGAAATTTATTCGGCACCACTCGGATGTTCCATCCGGGGGAGTTCGCTCCTCCTCCATTCCTTCCGTACACCAATATCTCCGGCGGCGTTTTTGCCTCGCTCCCCGGACAGAACGGGCAATTCAGCCCGTTCTTTGAAACCACGCTCTCCCGCAAAAAATCCATCGGCCGCTTTCCGCGCTCCGTGGATATGATCACCCAGCGCCCAGTGATCGGATCCTTCCGTAACTCCGGCAATTCTTCCTCCTAAATCGTTTTGTCGCAGATAGGGGCCTTCCCCCATGTTGCACTCGATTGTACCGCGTCTTGCCACCCTTGTGTTCCTCGCAACGCGTCACGCCTTCTGGGCATTCCTACGCAACCGACACAGATCCTCCTGGCCATCCAATGCCCCCACCTCCGGCTCCTTCCCTAAAAAATCCCGCGTGCAGGCAGCCCTCCCGGGTTCTATCCTAATCAAATGGACAAAGCCCTCGTACGGGAGGTTCTTATGCCTTTGCGCCGCGCCTCGTTTTGCCTTTCCATCGCGTTCATTTTGCCCGCCGCTGTCTGCGCCGTTCCGCAGGCCCCCTCTGGCCCCACACCCGCCGCGAACTCTCAGCAGCAACCTGTCCTTCGTTCCATCACTCGCCTCGTCCAGGTCAGCGTCGTCGTTCTCGACAAGCACGGCGCTCCTGTCACGGGCCTCAAGCAATCCGATTTCACCCTCTTCGACGAAGGCCAGCCTCAATCCATCGCCTTTCTCTCTTCTGCCACCCCTCCTCTTGCCTCTCCGCTTCCGTCTCTCCCTCCCAACGTCTTCACCAACCGCTTTGACCTCAAAGGCCAGGATCCCGGCGCGGTTTCGATCATCCTCTTCGACGCCCTCAACACGGATCCCCAGGATCAATCCTATGTCCGCCGCCAGGTCTTGAGCTACTTGCGCGATCTCAAGCCCCAGGATCACGTTGCTGCCTACGCCCTCACCTCGCAGCTCATCATTCTTCACGATTTCACGCAGGATTCCGCCGCTCTGGTCAATGCCGTCAATCATTTCACTCCCAAGGAATTGGCCTATTTCGACGCTTCCCATCCTGCGTTCTTTGATGTCCCCGCATTAGCCGGCGATCCCATGTGGCAACGCTTCCAGGACCGGATGAATCAGGCCAACGCCGTCATCGCCGATGAGAGCAAGATTGAGCGCGCGGACATAACCACAGGAGCAATCCAGGCAATTGCCGATCACGTGGCTACAATTCCCGGCCGCAAGAATCTCATCTGGGTCTCCGGCGGATTCCCCACCGAAGTCGTTGCGGACGTCATCGCTCCCGATCGCGCCACCGCTCTTCTCAACGCCCAGGCGCAGAAAGCTCTCCAGGCTCTCAATCGTGTGGATATGGCAATCTATCCGGTGGACGCGATGGGCGTCGTGACCGCCAGCAACGTTGATCCACAGAACGGCTATGGCCGGGCGCTCATCAACTGCGCGGACTGCACCAACGAATCGCCAAACCCCTCACCTGGCGTATTTGCCCGCCAGGATCTTCGCGATTCGGAGCGCATGCTCGCTGATGCCACCGGCGGCCAGGCCTTCTACGGCAACAACGATCTTCGCGACGCCATGGGCCGCGCCTTCAATGATGGCCGCTACGCTTATCAGCTCGGTTTCTACCCTACTCACGGCCAATGGAATGGCGAATTTCGCAAAATCAAAATCGCGGTGAACGGCGGCGGCTTTCATCTCCGCTATCGCAGAGGATATTTGGCTTTTAAGGAGGACACCAGCACCGAAACACAAGTCCTGGCCTCTTTGCGCGAAGCCGCTCTGGGTCCCATTGACGCCACCAGTCTTGGCATGATTGTCAGTGGCAAGGCGGCGCAACCTCTCTCGGCGCGCAAACTTGAGCTGCACATTGGCATTGATCCCAAGCAACTCCTTTTCCAGGTTTCTCCTGGCCTCCGCAAAGGCGCGGTGGATCTCTTCTTCCTCCAGCGCGACTCAGATGGCAAAACTCTCAAGGTCGAAAGGCAGCATGTGAATCTCACTCTGGATGACAAGCAATACGAATACATGAGCAAGGCTGCGCTCGTCCTCGACCGGCACTTGATCGTCGAGCCGGGAATCTCGGAAATCCGCATCGTCCTGCGCGATGCACCCTCCGGCGCTCTCGGCTCCGTCTCTGTCCCTGCAACTTCCTTCTTCCCTGTCGAAGCCTCCTCGCCGCCGCCTTCCCTGAAGCTGCATTGATCTCCCTCGCAAATCCATTAGGTGCGGCCTGAGTGCTTCCTTGCGCGGACGCATTTCCTGCGCTTTTCACTGGCGCCAGCCGCTAGCGATGCGCTATTTCAACGCTTCTTCCACCGCATCGAAGAACGCCGTATCATCCACAACCGTCGTGCCCGTTGGCTTCGGCCTTGCGCTCAACACCACAATCACCAGTTTTTCTCTCCGGTTGATATACATGTGTTGCCCGAAAATCCCGATTGCTTCAAATGCGCCTTCATTCGCTGGGTCATCCTTCGGGTAGGTCCACCATAGGTAGCCGTATTGCAC
>DATJAD010000102.1:0-12930 GCA_035516615.1 Candidatus Acidiferrum sp. | reverse complement strand
TTCAGAAGATCGTTGAATCGCGCCTGGAATGCGGGATCGGACTTTGCGCTTTCGTAGACAGCCTCGAGTTCGAGGAGCGGCACCATGAGCGTTTCCGGAACGTAGCGGCCGCCATAAGGGCCGAAACGACCGGGAACGGAGGCAGGAATCGTCAGTTGAGCGTCCATGGAAATCCCATTCTCTCACAAGGAAAGCAAAAAGCGGACTGAGTGGATTCAGGTGGACAGAATTGCAGAGAAAAATTCGCGGAGTTTGGCGGGGTCTTTGATGCCGGGGGCGGACTCGACGCCGCTGGCAACGTCCACGGCGTAGGGGCCGACGGAACGGATGGCTTCGGCGACGTTTTCGGGAGTGAGGCCGCCAGCCAAGAGAATGCGATGGGATTTGGAGGCTTCGCGAGCAGCTCGCCAATCCGTTCGTAAACCCGTGCCGCCGAAGTGGCCTGAATCTCGGCCGGAAGGAGCAGCATCGAAAAGAAAAGCGCAGGCGGATTCGAAGGAGTCGAGTTTAGAGAGGTTGAAATCCGCACCCACTCGGAGGGCCTTGATGACGGGAATCTGTTTCGCACATGCGTTTACAGTTGGGGCATGCTCATCGCCATGCAACTGGACGGCAGCGAGACGCAACGATCTGGCAAGGGCGAGAACCGCAACCGAATCCCAATTGACGAAGACGCCGACGGGCGCGACGAACGGCGGAAGGCGGCGGATGATTTCCCAAGCAGCAGCAGGAGCGATAGCGCGCGGGCTCTTTTCATAAAAATTGAAGCCGAGCGCGGAAGCGCCGAGTTCGCAGGCAAGGCGGGCGTCTTCCCAACGAGTGATCCCGCAAATTTTGACTCGGGTCATGGTTGGCCAAGCCTGGCCGGCGCGGCGCCAAGGAGGGTAGCCAGTGCCGCGGCGGGGTCAGGCGAGAGCATCAGTTGCTCACCGATGAGGAAAGCGTCAAAGCCAGCAGAGCGAAGTCTTTGCAAATCCTCATGGGTGCGCAGGCCGGATTCGCTGACGGCGACGCAATCCTCTGGAATTTTCTCAATGAGTTCGAAGGAAGTCTCCGGGCGGACTTCGAGCGTCGTGAGGTCGCGGTTGTTCACGCCGAGAATGCGGGCCCCGGCCGCGAGCGCACGCTCCAATTCCGGCAGAGTGTGCACTTCAACTAGAGGTTCCAGACCGAGTTTGCGGCCCAAGACAATCAGATCGCGAAGTTGGGAATCCTGCAGAGCGGCGACGATAAGCAGAAAACTATCGGCGTCGTTCGCCCGCGTTTCCCAAACCTGCCAGGGATCGAAGACAAAATCCTTGCGGAGAACGGCAAGCTGGATGTTTTTTCGCGCCTCGCGGAGATTCTTAAGCGAGCCGCGAAAGAATTCTTCCTCGGTGAGGACGGAAAGCGCGGCGGCGCCGGCGGCTTCGAGGCTTTTTGCGAGGGAGACGGAATCGAAGGGATCGCGAAGAACGCCGCGGGAAGGCGAGGCCGGCTTCAGCTCCGCGACGACGTTTAGGCCGTCGCGAACAAGCGCAGCCGCGAAATCGCGGACCGGCGTCGCGGCTTTCACGCCATATTTGAGGGCAGTTTCCGGCAGCACTTTCTTACGGTGTTCGACTGCGGCACGGCGCGCCTCGAGAATGCGGTTAAGGACGGTGCCAGTGGGAGCGGGAGTCTGCATGGGCGTGAAATAGTATGCTAGGGGTGCGAGCGGAGAAGTGTCAAACGGAGCCGGGCGCGCTGGTGGCGTATGACCGGAGAAGAGGCGCTGTCAATCCATGAGCTATCGAGAGATCTACGGCAAACTTCTAGACGATATTGCGGAGGAAGCGAAGGAAATCGCGCTGAAGTACTTTCGTGCGCAGGAGCTGAAGATTGACCGCAAGAGCGATGGAACGGCGGTGACGCAGGCGGACCGCGAGGTGGAGGCGATGGCGCGGGCGCGCGTGGCGGCGAGCGGCCTGCCACTCGATGTGCTCGGCGAAGAGATGGGAGGCGGGCACTCGGGAGCGCCGAACCAGAATTCCCGAGCGAGGCTGATCATTGACCCGATTGACGGGACGGAAGAGTTTTCACGAGGGATACCGACGTTTGGAACACTGCTGGGAATCGAGCAGAACGGCGAAATCGTCGCGGGAATGGCCGGTGCGCCGGCGTTGCATTCGCGCTGGTGGGCATACCGCGGAGAAGGAGCGTTCCGGGACGGCAGAAGAATTCACGTTTCGAACGTCACGAAGCTGAGTGAGTCCATGGTGTTCACCACCGGAACAGGCCCGAGCAAAGATGCGGAAGATCAAACGAAGATCCGGAGGTTGTTGGATGCCTCACGCAACAGCCGGTCGTTCGGTGGATTCTGGCAGCACATGCTGGTTGCGGAGGGTGCGACCGAAGCTGCGCTAGACTGGACTTCGAAACCTTGGGATCTCGCGCCGCTGATACTGATTGTCGAAGAAGCGGGAGGAAAATCCACTTCGCGCAGCGGGAAGCGGACGATTTACGAGGGGAGTTTATTGAGTACAAACGGAAAGATTCACGAGGAAGCTCTCGCGCTCGTTCAGTGAGGCTGAAATGATTCGGGTTAAGCGCGTGTATGAACCAGCATCGAAGGAGGACGGCTGGCGTGTTCTGGTGGATCGGCTCTGGCCGCGAGGGTTGACCAAAGAAGCCGTTAGGGCGGACGTGTGGCTAAAGGACGCGGCCCCGAGCGATACTCTGCGGAAATGGTTTGGGCACGACCCGAAAAAATGGACCGGATTTCAGAACAAATATCGCACGGAGATCAAGAAGAAAAAGGGTGCGCTTGATGCGCTGCGGGCGATGGAGAAGGAACATGGGACGGTGACGCTGCTTTTTGGCGCTAAAGACGAAGCGCACAATCAGGCCGTGGCTCTGGCACAAATGCTCAAAGGACGCTCGTGAATCCGGAGACGGCGCTGCGAATCCTGCGGGAAGAGATTGTGAAGTGTCGCAAGTGCCCGCGGCTTGTCGCCTACCGCCGGAAGGTGGCGAGGGAGAAGCGGCGGGCGTTCCGCGATTGGACCTATTGGGGCCGGCCGGTGCCGGGGTTTGGCGATCCGCGAGCAGAACTCGTGATCATTGGGCTCGCGCCGGCGGCACATGGAGCGAATCGCACCGGGCGAATGTTTACCGGAGACCGTTCGGGCGATTTCCTGTACGCGGCGCTGCATCGGGCAGGATTCGCGAATCAAGCTAGCTCCGCGAACCGTGATGATGGGCTGAAGTTGGAGGGCACCTACATTACGGCGACGATTCGTTGCGTTCCGCCGGAAAACAAGCCGCTGCCGAACGAAATTCTCCACTGCCGACCCTATATCGAGCGCGAGCTGGAGGTACTGAAGCCGCGAGCGGTTTTGGCTCTCGGAAAGATCGCGTGGGACGGATATCTTGAGATTCTGAAGCAGCGGGGCGCAATTTCCTCTCGTTCACAGTTCCCTTTTGTCCATGGGGTGGAAGCACAACTTCCTGAGTCACTTCCTCGGCTCTTCGGCGTCTATCATCCGAGCCAGCAGAACACGCAGACGGGCCGGGTGACGCCCGTGATGTACGACCGCGCTTTCCGAAGAATTCGGGAGTTTCTTCGTCAAGGTGAACGAATCTGTTGAGTCGTAGGCGAACGCCAGAATCCTGAGGATTCCTGCCAAAGGAATATCGCGTTTGGCTGACACCCCTGACGGCTCAAGACGACACTCGGCTGAGGGCGCGGACTCCACCGATTTGACGTTCAAGATAACCTTCCTGTTTTCCGGAGCTTGGACATCCTCGGCTGGAGCCTATTGGCGACACAAGTGCATCGATGGAGGGCTGCCAGCTCTCGAGAAAGGGTGCGCGTGGGAATGAAGACCAAGTTGCTTTTGCAAGGAATTGCGGCGGGAGGATCCCTGTTGCTCGGTGCGGGATTCGCGCGGCCACAAGAGTCGAAGCCTGACCGTCCGCCGGAAGCGGCGCAGCGCGCTTCCATCCAACCACCGGCACAAAGATCGGTGGAAGCGGACGGCAAGCGTCATGGCCTGCCGGAGGAGGAGTACGCGGTCGCGCCGGGAACGCGCGTGCTCGTGGGGCTGGAAGATAACCTGAGCACGCTGAACATGCGGGAGAACCAGCGATTCAGAGTGAGGACACTCGAACCGCTCGAAGCCAGCAGCGGAATCTATCTCCCGGCGGGCGCGGAGATTCGCGCACATATAAGCCGCGTGGAACCAGCGGGAGTCGCAGGACGCGCGAAACTCTGGTTGACCTTCGATGAAATTCGCACGAAATTCGGCGTGCTGCCGATCGTGGCGGACGTGGTGGGAGTTCCGGGAGACCACAGCGTGAAGTCCGGGCCAAGCGAGGAAGGCGTGATCGAAGGACGCACCAGCACGCAAAAGGCGGCTGCAGAGTCCGCCGCAGGAGGAGCAGCGATTGGGGCCGTTCGCGGAGTGAAAGATAAGAATGCCAAAGAAGCCGCGGAAGGCGCAGCCGTCGCCGCGTTGGAAGCGTATTTGGTGGAAAGCGGCCGGGGCCACGAGCTGAATTTGCCGAAGGGCGCGAAGCTGGAGCTGGAATTGGAGCGTTCGCTATACCTCCTGAAGGATTAGCGCCGCTCTTCGGGAAAGGTTCAGGCATGACATCCGCTGTCGTGAAAGACCCGGAGCGGAAGCTTGCTACCGGAAACGCGCAATTGGCCCAATAGACTGCGCCAGAGTCCACCTGTCCGTTGGTCCAGTATATTTTCAGAAAATGGCCTCGGAGTCGCGTGTTGACCTAACCGGGCGCCTCTCGCAACATGGCTGTGCGACCGAACCGGCGCCCCCAAAATGGACCTTCTCTATTTCATGAGGTACAACTTGCCCCTGATCGCCGTAATCATTCTGGGGGGCTTGCTCAATTTCTATTTGCTTCAATTCTACCGCCAGCAATCGGGCGAAATTGCGGGCAAAGGCGAAAGCCGTTGGATCGACCGGTGGGACTTCACGCCCAAGGCAATCGGAGGGTTTTCTTACCGGCAGTTGGCCCTGGTGAGCATCGCTGGGCTGTTTTTGGAGCTCTTGATGATCCGGTGGATTTCTTCGGAGATCAGGATCTTCGCTTACTTCAAGAACTTTGTTTTGATCGCGTGCTTCCTGGGGTTTGGACTGGGATGCTACATGTGCCGGCGGCGGCTGAACTTGATGGCGATGTTCATCCCCCTCATAACATTGGTTTTGCTGGTCAAGCTCCCTTGGGAGGGTTTGCGAGTTCTGATTGATTCGCTGCCCACTTACCTTGGATCAACTTCCGAAGTGCAAATCTGGGGCGTTCCGAATTTGCCACTCGGCTGGAACAGCTTGAGGGACCTGACGATCGCCGTGGCAGTAATCATCCCGATCTTCGCTTTCATCGCATTCGTGTTTATTCCCCTCGGCCAACTGGTGGGTTGGTACCTGGAAAATGCAGGAAAGGGCATTTTTGGATATACAGTCAACGTACTGGGCAGCCTGGTCGGTATCGCGCTGTACACGCTCGCGTGCTTTCTTTACCAGCCGCCCGCAACGTGGTTCCTAGCTGCCGGGCTGATGTTGCTCCTGCTCTTCTGGCAATCGCCACGGCTTCGTTGGAGCACGGCCCTCGTATTTGCCCTGTGCATCGCCTTCGCAGCCATCGGGCCCGGGAAGGGCTCAAAGGTCTACTGGTCGCCTTATCAAAAGCTGACCATAAGCCCGGTGAAGCAAAATGGCGAACTGATCGCGTATAAACTGGAAACCAACGGAAGTTGGTACCAGCAAATCCTCGATCTTTCGCCGAAATTTGTGAATTCGCATCCCGGGATGTTTAAGTTTCCGTTTCCGGACGTCAAATGGAACGCGTATAACTTGCCCTACCGATTTTATCCTCAACCACCTTCGGTCCTGATCCTGGGAGCGGGCATGGGCAACGATGTGGCGGCGGCGCTCCGGAATGGAGCCGGACGCGTCGTAGCAGTCGAAATTGATCCTCTGATTCTCAAGCTCGGCCGGGAGTTGCATTTTGAGAAGCCCTACCAGTCGCCGCGAGTTCATGTGGTGGTGAATGATGCCCGCAGCTATCTCCAGAACAGCTCGGACCAGTTCGACCTGATTGTGTTTTCTTTGCTCGATTCACACACCACCTCGTCCCACTATTCCAACATCCGAATTGATAACTACGTGTATACGCTTGAAGCTCTTCGCGCAGCCAAAAAGCGCCTCAAGCCGGACGGAGTTTTTATTATCAAATTCCAGGTGAACACGCCGTGGATTGCGGGAAGACTGTATGGACTGGTGCAAAGCGTTTTCGGCCAGACGCCGGTTCAACTCCAGGCGGATTATCTATACTCGACCGGGGGACGCTTTTTCGTCGTAGGTTCTCAGAAACGCCTGAGCCAGGCCGTTGCGGACCCGCAATTTGCGGCATTCCTGCGCACGCACTCCGATTTCAAGATGGAGTCGGCGACTCTGACCACGGATGATTGGCCGTACTTTTACCAGCATGAGCCGGGAGTGCCGGCCTCCATCATTGTAGTGGCCCTGGTCCTGGTTCTGCTTTCCTGGCTATTCCTGCGGCAAACGGGTGCTGGTTCGGGGTCAATGCGCTGGACTTTCTTTTTCCTCGGCGCCGGATTCATGCTCCTTGAAGCGCAGATCGTCAGCAAAATGGCGCTGCTGTTTGGGACCACCTGGGTGGTCAATTCGATCGTTATTGGGGGACTGCTCCTGCTCATCGTCGCCGCAAATACTTTGGTCGAATGGAAACCACAAATTCCTCTCGGCTTGGGATACGCAGGCATCTTCGGATCTCTGCTCCTGGCATATTTCATTCCCCTGGAGAAGTATTTTTTTCATTCCCTGGCCTTGAAGATGTTGACAGCCACGGCGGTTCTCTGCCTGCCGGTATTTTTCGCCGGCATCGTGTTCATTCAGGTATTTGCGGCGGAGCGTTTCAGTGGGCAGGCGTTGGGTTCGAATCTGCTGGGAGCTCTGGTGGGGGGCATGCTGGAGTCGCTTTCTTTCTGGACCGGAATTCGTTCTCTGCTCGTCCTTGCCGCGTTGCTGTACGTGATTTCGTGGATCGCTCTGCGTGCCCCGGATTCGTTGGCGAGCGCGGCCGTTGAGCCGGCTCCCAGCTCTCCGCGACCGTAGATACCCTCGAGCCAACCTCCCTATTTCACTTTGAGGAAAGAAAGATCACCTCTCGAAAGCGCCAGCCTCGGCTTAGATGTCGGGCGTAAGTTTGGCCCTGAAGCGGGATAAGGACAGCCAAATTCGCATCAAGAGGGGCTGGGGAGATCGAATTCTTCTTCGCCCATCTTTGCATAAGTTTGCAAGATATCTTCCCTCGAGATAATTCCGACCAGACGGGCTGGATTGGCGCGGTGAACGACCGGCAAAAACGGAAGATCACCCATCCTGCGCAAGGGGAGCTCCAGAGAATTGTCAGCATGAACTGTGGGCACCCAATGCCGTGGAAAAACTTCCGCGAGGCGAAGGTGTCCTGGAGCGGAGGAGATTTTTTCCAGAAGCTCGGCACGCTTCACTATATGCCAGCCGCTGTCTTTCTCGTGGACAAGCACCCATTCCAGCTGATTCTTTTCGAGTTCCGCCATCGTCTGCGTTACGGTTTTTTCGGCGCGCAAGGGCGGCATGCTCATGGCGCGCATGGCGTTTTCCACGCGGATGGGTTCTTCTTCCCGCACCTCTTCAAGCGAAGGAAGCTCGAGCCCATCCTGCTTGGAGAGCAAATCGAACACGGGAACAGGCTGGTATCGCAGAGAAATCAGGTAGGCGATGGTGTTGGAAATCATCACAGGCAAAATGATGGAGTAGTTGCCGCTGACTTCGAGAACCATGAAGACAGAAGTCATTGGAACTCGCAGGAATCCGGCGAAGAGCGTGCCCATGCCGACCAAGGCATAAGCGCCGACACTTCCGGTCAGAACGGGGAAAAAGTGATGCTCCAACCCTCCGATGGAACCTCCGAGCATGGCGCCGATGAACAGCGTCGGCGCGAACATGCCGCCTGGGGCGCCGCTGGAGAAAGAAAGGCATGTGGCGACCACCTTGGCAAGAGCTAGAATGGCGAGAAATTGCCAGACATACCTTCCATGCATGGACTGGTCCATGACGTCGTAACCCGCGCCCAGGACTTGCGGCAGCCAAACTCCCATCACTCCGAGAAGAAGTCCAGCAATCGCTGGCTGGACGTATTCGGTCCAATCTGGCCACTTGCGAAGCCACATGCGCAGATTCGCGACCAGCTTGACGAAAAACAGGGAGAAGAGCCCGCCAACGACGCCGAGCAAGGCATAGCCCAGCAATTCCGCGGGATGAGCCAGCCGGAAGGGAGGGATGCGGAATAGAGGCTCGGCGCCCAAGAAACCGCGCATCACGACCACTGAAGAAACCGCCGAGAGAACCACGGCGCCGAGAATACCGGAGCTCCATTTGCCTACAATTTCCTCAATGACGAAGATGACCGCGGCGATCGGGGCGTTGAATGCGGCGGCAAGGCCTGCCGCCGCGCCAACCGGCGCAATCAGCCGCAGATTTTCGCGCGAGAGCCGAAGTTTGCGGCCGATGATCGAGGCGATT
This sequence comes from Candidatus Acidiferrum sp., assembly GCA_035516615.1. Classification (GTDB taxonomy): domain Bacteria; phylum Acidobacteriota; class Terriglobia; order Acidiferrales; family UBA7541; genus Acidiferrum. The sequence goes on along the minus strand of DATJAD010000102.1, from coordinate 4,360 downwards.
CCCGCGCCAATTTGGAGAGAAGGGTCCTCAGGTCCGAGGGAGTGCCCGCCGCCAATGACGACGGCTGAGCAGAAAAATTTTCCAAAGACGGTGTTGAACGGAATGTATCCGTCCGAGATATAAACCGCGGTCTTGGTTTGATTGACGCCGCTGCCGCGAACCCGTGGGAACAAACGCTTCACAATAATGCCGATGACCAAGCCGGTCAGGCACGGAACGAGCAGCAGCCGCAGTACCGGCGGCGCTTCTTCCGAGCGCAGAAGCCAAAGACGGACCCACTCGATGGCCATGCGGAAGCAGACTACGGAAAGGCCGGCGAAGATTCCGATCATTACTGCGAGAAGAAGAAAGAGGCGGTCTTCGCGCAAGGTCAGCTCGCGTCCCGAGCGCTTCAGTCCCTCCCACCAGTTTGCTCCGGCCGTGGAGGTGACGTTTGCTTGCGGTTGCAAATTCTCCGGCATGCTCAAGTCTCTTTGTGCTGGCCAGCGATGAGTTCGATGGCCGCGTCCGTGACGGTACCGGTCCCGCACTGCGAAGAAGCGCTTCTTTCCACGTCGAACACCCAGGCGAGGGCCGTTTTTTCCAATTCCGGATGCAATGCAAGCTCCTGGCCGGTGAGCTGCTTGGGCAACGCAACTCTTTCGGCAGCAAGAGTCTTCAACTGATCGGGCACCGGCACCTTGGAACCTTCAAGAAGAACAGGGAAGCAACTCTTAACGCGCGCATGTGCGGCATCGAACATGCGCAGAATGCGACGCTGGCGCCCTCTGTCATTCAAATGCACATCGTACGGATCGAGTTCCGCGGCTTCCGAGGAGACATCGCGATCTCGTTCGATCTCGGGATTTTGCGAGCCGTGAAGGATGGCCTGGTTAAAGTAACGTGCCGCTTGCGCAAATCGCCCAGTTGCCAGTGCAGCCTTGCCGCTCCCGGCCAGCGCGTCCGCGTTGTCGGGCTCCATGCGCAAAACGCGCTGATACTCAGCCAGCGAGCTTTGCGCATCGCCTGCCTGAAGAAGAAAATCCGCCGCCTGCACGCGCACATCGGGATCCGCCGGATTGTCCGCAGCCATGGACAGGCTCTCGGCGCGCGCGGCATCTCTGCGATTGTGGCTCAGGAAAAACTCGATCAGTTCTTTCCGCGTGGCGAGTTGGTTCGTGTGCGGATTGTTGGGCCAGTGACCGTACATGGCGTCGTGGAAATAAGTGGTTGCGGCGTCCACATCAGCTCGGCGCACCGCGATGCGCGCCAGTTGAAGGTTGATGAGGGAGTTTTCCGGATCAGCCGTGCGGAGGTTGAGGAGATAGTCCTGCGCCTCATCAAACTGGCCCTGCTCGGTCAGCGCCTGCGCCAATTCCAGTTGCAGTTGGGTGCTATCCGGCGAATAGAGCAAGGCATTGCGAAAATCCTCGATGGCCACGACGGAGCGCTCCGCGGCCAGGTTCGCTTCGCCCGCTGCGCGCCAGTCTCGGGCAATTTTGGCCTGTTTTTCGTGAAAGAGGCGCACGATCACGCCGGTAATCGTAAACATAGGGATCAAAAGGAGACCGCAAAGCGAGAGAAAGACCGTCCGTGAACGGCCCCAGACAACGAATGCGGAAGTGCATCGGGGACACACCGCCCCGGGGGACGGCAGTGGTTTTCCACATTCTGGACAGGTGGCTTCTGATTTCTCCGCAGTCATCGAGTCGGGCGTCGAAAATTCACATCATTATGATACGCGAATTTAATCTATCGTGCAGCGATATATCTTCCAGGTGTCGCCCGGCTGAACATCTGACGGTGCATGTTCGCTGAATTTCTTTTCTGTTTTCCCACTCCCGCACAGCCTCGCTGATGGTATCTTACGGAAAGACAACCAGGAGCCCTGTATGTCCGACGCCACAAGACCCGCTCTGTCGAATGACACTCACTCTTTCACGCGCTCGGAATCCGACAGCATGGGCAAGATTGAAGTCCCCGTGGACCGCTATTACGGCGCGCAAACAGCGCGTTCGCTGATCCATTTCGCCATCGGCAAGGACACCATGCCGCCGGAACTGATCCGTGCGTTTGGAATCCTGAAGAAGGCCTGCGCACTGGTGAATCTGGACCTCGGCAAACTATCTGCGGAAAAATGCAGCTTGATCGTGCAGGCGGCGGACGAAGTCATAGAAGGAAAGCTTAACGATCACTTCCCTCTTCGCATCTGGCAAACCGGCAGCGGGACCCAGACAAACATGAACGTCAACGAGGTCATCTCGAATCGCGCAATCGAGATGGCCGGCGGCGTGATGGGCAGCAAGAAACCCATTCACCCCAACGATGACGTGAACATGTCGCAGTCCTCGAACGACACGTTTCCTACCGCCATGCATATCGCCGCTGCGACCGAGACCGCGCGCGCGCTCCTGCCTGCGGTGAAAAACCTTCGTGACGCTCTTGATGCTAAAGGCAAAGAGTTCGCGGACATCGTCAAGATTGGCCGCACGCACCTGCAGGATGCCACTCCGCTCACGTTTGGGCAAGAATTCTCTGGCTGGGTGAGTATGCTGGACCGTGACGGCGGCCGCATCGCCATGGCTCTCGACGGTTTATATGATCTGGCCATCGGCGGCACCGCCGTGGGCACAGGACTAAATGCCCATCCTGAATTCGCGGAGCGCGCGGCCCGCAAAATCAGCGAATTGACGGGCCTGCCCTTTCGTTCGCATCCGAACAAATTCGCGGCGCTTTCGGCTCACGACGAAATCGTCTTTGCTTCTGGCGCCCTGAAAACTCTGGCAGCCTCGCTAATGAAAATCGCGAATGATATCCGCTGGCTTGCTTCCGGCCCACGTTGCGGCCTTGGCGAGCTCATGCTGCCGGAAAATGAACCCGGCTCGTCCATCATGCCGGGCAAAGTGAATCCGACGCAGTGCGAGGCGCTAACCATGGTTGCCGTTCAGGTGATGGGCAACGATGCCGCGATCGGAATTGCCGGTTCTCAGGGGAACTTTGAATTGAACGTTTTCAAGCCGGTCATGATTTTCAACTATCTCCATTCGGTCGAATTGCTCGCGGATTCCTCCAACAGTTTTGTGGATCATTGCGTCGTCGGAATTGAGGTTCACCGCGAACAGATTGACAGTTACCTGCACAATTCCCTGATGCTCGTCACTGCTCTTGCGCCCAAAATCGGCTACGACCAGGCCGCCCAGGTCGCCAAAGCGGCTCACCATTCCGGCATCAGTCTCCGCGAGGCTGCTCTCAAACTCGGTTTCGTTACAGCGGAGGAATTCGATGCCCTCGTTAAGCCCGAGGACATGACCCATCCCTGAGGACTCTTTTTCCGGCCCTGGAAACCGCATATCAAGAATGCCGAAGGTGCCCGCGTAGCCTGGCTTCCACCGGTCGTCGTAAAATGTTCGCGAGTCCATGCACCCCAAGGCAAACCTCGCGTGCACCCTGGCGCTACTGCTCGTTTCTTCCGGCGCCAGCGCCCAACGGCTGGGCAGAGAAGAACATCAGAAACACGGCAATCGCACGGTGTGGAACCTAGATGGTGGAGTGCCCTTCAGCACCGACGGCGGGCTGCCCAGCGGCGCATGCTTCCGCCTATCTGGCCGCGTAAGCGCGCCGGCATTCTTCGACGGCCTAAAGCGCGTGGACGATCTGGAAGATACTTTCTACGAGCGCGGCTCAGAAATCATCACGGCCTTCCCCGACCAGCTCTCCGTCACGTTTTCCCTCCGCGATACACCGTGTGACCCCCGGGGGGGAAAACTGGTTGAACAGCCCACTCTTACTCCGGAGATGATCAACAATCTGCGCCTCGGCCTATTTTGGAAGGACGGAGTCACCATGCGCCCGATCCGGGATTACCCGCGTGGGGAATTAACCATCGTTCCGATCGAGCCTTACGCGATTGATCTCGCCAAGGAATTGCCGAAACGCTACGAATGGAACTTTTCATTGGAAGTTCCGAGTAAAGGCGTACCCTTAACGGACAGTCTCGTTTTTGTTTTCGTGACCCACGGAGGTCAACTTGCCGCGCGGGTGTCCGCGCGCTTGTAGGCGGTTCGCTTGATCCAGCTCTCAAAATATGCGACGAGAGCAATCTCTGGGTGACGGTTTGCCAATACGCTGCGAGGAGGCGCGTGCATGAAACGCGGAAACATTATTCTCCTTTCGGCCGTCCTTGCCATGGGCCTTGCCATCGCGGCCGCTGTCAGCGTCCTGCATGGGGGGCTCAGCGCCAGGGCCACACCGACCGCATTGGAGGTGTTTCTCGCGCGGAAAGTCCGGCATTTGGCCATTCCCTCCGGCGCCAGGACGATGACCAATCCCGTTGCGGATTCGCCGGAAGTTCAGCAGGAAGCCATGCGGCACTTCGCGGACC
>DATJAD010000101.1:0-11656 GCA_035516615.1 Candidatus Acidiferrum sp. | reverse complement strand
CGTAGATGGTGTCTCGGGCGTGTAGCGGCCCGAAAGACGGAACATTCCACTCCGTCCAGAAGAGCGGAAGATGCGGCTGGGACGAGGCCGCAATCTGGCCGCGGACCTTGGCAACGGCGCGGCAGACGCGGTTATCCATGGGAATGTCTTCATGGGTGTGCAATAGATTTTCGACGGTGTCGTCCGCGTAGCCGTGCGTGGAGACGAAATCCACGGGAACCTTCTCCTCTTCCGTGTGAGCGAGAAAAGCATCCACCCAATCGGCGGCCGCGGTGGCAGGACCGCCGACGCGAAGGCGTGGGCTCACGGATTTGAGGGCGCGCGCGGTGTGGTCGTAAAGTTCGAAATAGGTGGCTTGCTTGGGTACGCCAGCCCAGAAATCAATGTTGGGCTCGTTCCAGACTTCAAAGTACCACTGCGCGACCTCGTCAATGCCGTAGCGGTCTATCAAGTGTTGCGCGAAGTGGCGGATCAGATCGTCCCACTTGGCGTAGTCCTTGGGAGGAGCGACGTTCTGCTTGTACCAGAAGGGATGAATGGCTTTTGGGTTGGAGGAAAGTTTGTACGGCATGAAGCTGATTTCGACGCAGGGGCGGACGCCGTTCTTCAGCAAGCCATCGTAGATTTCATCCACATAGGAGAAGTTGTAGATGGGCTTGCCGGATTCGTCTTCGCTGTAGACGCCGTTGTCGTCGAGAAAAATGGCATGGAAGCGGACATAGCGGAAATCCGTGACTTTCTTCACTTCGCGAAGATCATCGAGATACCGTTCGCGCAAGGCAAGATTCGCGCGGCCTGAGCCGAACATTTCCTCCCAAAAATGCGGGAAAGGAGCGGCCGAGGCATGCGCATCAATGACGATTTTCTCGGGCGAGGCGTGTGATTGCGTGGCAGCGAAAGCAAAGGGCGGCAAAATCAGAACTGCCAGAACAAGAAGAAAGGGACAAGATAGGGATTTGGTTTTCATGACAGGATGAAGCTGCAAGGGCTCGCGCCGCAGTGCGCGGCGCGAGCAGGAAGGTTAACACAAAAAACGGCTATTTGTTGTACTTAAACGATTTATCCGGATACGCCGGATGCGGCGGCACCGGCCGGGGATCGGCTTTGATCTCCTGCTCGAGGTAACGCAAAGCCTCATCGAGCTGCGCGTCTTTCCCCTCAAACGTGGCGTGCGGAAGATCGTCCACCACGATGTCCGGATCCACGCCGTGGCCTTCGATGAGCCACTTTCCCTCGGGACCGTACACGCCCAATTCCGCCGCCGTGGCGATTCCGTGATCCGCCAGAAAGTTACTCGCCGAAAGCCAAATCTCGCCTCCCCAGGTGCGCATGCCAATGACCTTGCCGAGACCGAGGCGTTTAAAACCTTCGCTGAAAGCCTCGCCGTCGGAAGCGGTCAATTGATCGCAAAGGACCACGACGTGCCCGCGGAAGGCGTATTGCATGTTCCACACGGGATTGCCAACGCGAGGCTGCCAGTAGAACCACGCCTTGCGCAAGAGCTTCCCGAGCAGCCAGGAATCAATGTTGCCGCCCTGATTGTGACGCACGTCAATGATCAACCCCTGGCGGTTGAAGACAGGATAGTATTCGCGGGCCCATTGCTCGATGTCCGCCGGGCCCATTGCGCGCAGATGGACATAGCCTATCTCGTCGTGGGAAGCCTTATCCACTTCCATGCGGCGCGAATACTCCCACTCGCGGTAGCGCATGTTGCGGTCTTCGCTCGCGGAAATCGGCGTGACGAGAACCTCGCGCGTCTTGCCATCCGTGGACTTCACCTGCAGGAGGACCTTGTGTCCGGCTTTGCCGCGAAGAAGCTCGCGTTCATCCTGGACCTTGAGGCAATCTTCGCCATCAACGCTCAGGATGACTTCGCCTTCATGCACGAGGGAAACCGGCTTCGCGAAAGGAGGAGCCTGGTCGGGAAGGTCGGGATCATGAAGATAAATATGCTCGACTACGAAGCCACCGGCTTTTTCATCGCGGCCGAGAACGGCGCCGAGGGATGCGAGTGCTATGTCATCAGTGGGCTTTCTTTGATCGCCTCCGGCAACAAAAGTATGAAGTGCGGAAAGTTCCCCCACCATTTGCGCGATGACGTCGTTCAGTTCGTCGCGGTCGGCCACGCGGTCCACGAGCGGGAGATACCGGTCGCGCATCTCGATCCAGTTGACGCCCTGCATGTTGTGGTCGTAGAAGTAATCTCGCTCCAGGCGCCAGGAGTCAATGAACATCTCGCGGAATTCTTGCCTGGGACTGGTCATCAAGGACCAGTGCGACATGTCAATTCTGTCTTTGGCAAGAGTTTTGGGATCGGGAGACTTGGCGGCGGCGTCCAGAATAAAGAAGTCTTCGCCCTTGTGAACCAGAACTTTCTTGCGGTTCAGTGAGATTTCGTAGCTGCGGACGTCAGGCATGACGGTTTCCGGGGCGTCGCCCTTGTTGGCGATCTCCAGGCACTGCAAAGCGACTTTGGGAGTTGCCTCATCGTCGCGCGAGAGCCAGCACAACTGCGTTTCCGCGGCCTGCAAAGAGAAGTAGTTGCCGGGAGGAACCGGCACTTCGCTCAAGCGGTCGGCTAAATCCTTGAAATCAATATTGACGGTGACGGCGGGCTTCTTCGTTTCGGAAGCATTTTTCTGTTTATTCTCTTCCGCCTGACTTCCTTCTTTTTTGGTTTCGCCTCTCTTGGCTTCGTCTTTCTTGGCCTCGTCCTTCTTGTGCTCTTCGGTCTTGGCAGCTTCTTCGGGATGAAGTTCATCGGCCGGCTCGAACGGAGAGCGCAATCCCACGGTCAGCGCGAGCTGATAAATCTTCATGGAGCGGTCAAAATAAGGATCGGGCTGGCGAGGGCCCCAGGGGGAATGGACGACTGTCTTGAGCATGCGATCTGAAAGGAAATACATCCATTTGCCATCGGCGCTCCAACTGGGGCTTTCACTGTTGTAGTAATCCGAAGTGATCGTCTGGATTTCGCCGGTGGCGGCACGGAGAACCTTGATCTGGTCGAATTGATTTGCGGCGGTTTGAACAAAAGCGAGCCACTGGCTGTCGGGAGACCAGGAAAGGTCGCTGAAATCACCTTCCATGGACTGCGCGATCAGCTTGTTCTCCTTCGTTTTGGTATTGAAGAGCCACAGCTTCTGGTCCTTATCATAATGCGCGAGCCAGCGGCCATCGGGTGAGGGAACTCCATCCCAGCGCAGCACTTTGGCGTCGCTGGTCCACTGTTCAGGAGCGCCTATCCCGCTCGCCGGATATTTCCAGAATTCGGTTTCTCCGGTTTTGGTGGAGAGAACGACGATGCTCTTGCCATCGGGCAAGTAGCGCGCGTCGCGGAAACGGATCGATGAATCTCCCGCGACTTTAACGATGCGCCCGCTGAGCGCGGGCAGCGTAAAGACCTCGCCGCGCGCCGTGAAAACGGCGGCGCTGCCGTCGGGAGCAATATGCGCGCCGGTGAGATATTCGAGGGGCTTCTTGACCCAATGATCGCGCAGCTGATCGAAGTCGGAGACGAGCGTGATGGGAATGATGGAATCCTGGCCGGTTTTCAGATCGAGCAGCCACAGATCGGCCCCGCATTGATAAACAATGCGGCCATCGGAAAGCGAAGCAGACTGAACGTCGAAGAAATGCTGATGCGTGTGCAGTTTCAGGTCGTGCCCATCCGGATCCATCGAATAAACGTTCATGACTCCGTCGCGGTCGGAGAGGAAATAGACGCGGCCGTCCCAGTACATTGGATCGTCGGAAGTGCCCGGCCAGTCGGCGGTGAGTTCCACGGCCTCGGACCCGGGCGTGTAACGCCAGATATTTTCTGCGGTGCCGCCCTTATAGCGCTTCGTAACACTCGGCTGGCGAGCGAGTCGCGTAAAGAAAAGCGTGCGGCCATCGGGCGTGAAAACTCCTGATGCAGCTTGGGAGAGAGGCAAAACCTCGCGATTTCCCGATGCATCCAGGGCCACCAGCTTGTAATCGGGGAGTGTGGAGTAGCGACGCGTGCGGACGAGAAGCTTGCCATCGGGAGTCCAGCTGGCGACGGAGGCATCACCGTCCCATGTCCGGCGTTCCGGCAGCCCACCTTCGACCGGCATGGTGTATACATCCGTGGGGCCCTCATATTGACCGCTAAATGCCACGGTTTTGCCATCGGGCGAGATCGCGGCGTGATCTTCCATGCCGGCGTCGGTAGTTAGACGTCGCGCTTCGCCTCCTTCGGCCTTCACGGTCCAGAGATCGCCTTCGGCTGTGAAGATGACCGTATCGCCGTGAATCGTCGGGAAGCGGTAGTAGCCTGGGCGCGCCTTCGGCTTATCCTGCGCATGAAGCGAGAGCGCAAGAAGTACGGCGAACAGCGCGGCAAAAACGGCATGACGAGATACTGAAGGAATGTGTAGCTTGGGCATGGGCGGTCCGTCTCCGAGGCACAATCCGATCACGCGCGCAATGCAGTGCGAATCGGAACGTATGCGCCCGCAAAAGAGATTGGAATTTGCCCAAAGACAGGCTGCGGCGCCTTGGGCGGACGAAATCATAGCACCAGCCGCGCTACGCGGGCGCGTTGATTTGGTGCCGTGCGTCGCGGAGCCTTGCAGAAAGCGCGTTGACAAAGGGGAGTGCGAACCCTAGAATTAGGGTTTGTCTCTATGGGGAAAGGTGTGACTGGACGCGATGAGGACGTACGTAGCTAAGGGAAATGAAGCGGAAGCGCTGAAAGTGGGCGCAAACTGGTTCGTGGTGGATGCGACGGACCAGGTGTTGGGGCGGCTGGCCACCCGTGTGGCGCGGGTGCTGATCGGCAAGGACAAGGCGAGCTTCACGCCGTATCTGAATTCGGGTGACCACGTAGTCGTGATCAACGCCGACAAGATCCGGATGACAGGAAACAAGGTGGAGCAAAAGGTCTATTACTCGCACAGCGGGTACCCCGGAGGATTGAAGGAAGTTCCGGCGAAGCGAGTAAGGGAAACACGGCCGGAATGGATTGTGCGGGAAGCGATCGTCGGGATGCTGCCGAAGAACAAACTGCGCGCGCAGCGGGCGAAGAAATTGCGCGTGTACAAAGACGCCGCGGGGCTGGCCAGGCACAAGGGGCAGAATCCCCAGACTTTGGCGATTTGAAGAATTTGAAGTTGCCGGGCATGGGCCCGGCGCTACAGAAGTGATCCACACGTAGCGGTTCCTTCTTTCGTTGGTCAAAGGTGCAGGCCTTCGCAGGGAATCAGCCGGGCGTGAAGTTCGGGAAGGGTTTTTGGCCGTCGAACGGCCATGCTGTCTTTCGGCCTCTTGCAGGCCGGGTGGACGAGGAGGAAAGTTGAGCTCAGCGGCGACGCCCAATGTGGGCACGAAGACGTGGTTTCTTGGCACAGGCCGGAGGAAAGAGTCCGTGGCGCGGGTGTTCCTGCGGGCGGGATCGGGGAAGTTCACGGTGAATAAGCGGCCCGTGGACAAATATTTTCCGAATCACGCGTGGAGTCACGACGCAACCGAACCGCTGACGTTTACGAGCCTTGCGGATCAGGTGGACGTGTTGGTCACGGCTCATGGCGGCGGAGTCGGCGGGCAAGCCGGAGCGGTGCGCATGGGATTGTCGCGCGCGATTTCGCGCTTCAATCCGGAGCTGCGGCCAGCGCTGCGGAAGAACGGTTTTCTGACGCGCGATTCGCGGATGAAGGAGCGCAAGAAGTACGGACAGAAGGGTGCACGGAAACGCTTCCAGTTCACCAAGCGTTAAGGATTTGGGCGGGCTAACACCTGCTCTTTAGGGCTCCGTTCCGGATTTCCGGAACGAGATCACGGCCGGCGAGGATGCCGGCAAAAGGCTGTTGCGGGGCGATGCCAAGTAAACATCGCAACGAGAAACGGCTATTCAATTAGGAGGAAAAGTGGCAGTAGAAATTACGATGAAAGAGCTGCTGGAGGCCGGAGTTCACTTTGGCCACCAGACGCGCCGCTGGAACCCGAAAATGAAGGAGTACATTTTCGGCGAACGGAATGGGATTCATATCATTGACCTGCAGAAGACCCTCAAGATGTTTCGCGAAGCGAGCCGCTTCGTGGTTGATCTCTCGGCACAAGGCAAATCGGTTTTATTCGTAGGCACCAAGCGCCAGGCCCAGGAAGCCGTTGCCGAGGAGGCGAAGCGCTGCAATGCGTTCTTCGTGAACCATCGCTGGCTGGGAGGGACGCTGACGAACTGGTCCACACTGCAGAAATCCATCAAGCGTCTGAAGCTGCTGAAAGCGATGACCGAAGACGGACGGATGGAACAGCTTTCGAAGAAAGAGCGCGCGCGGCTGGATCGCGAGATGAAGCACCTCTTCCAGAATCTTGAAGGCATTGAGAACATGTCGCAGTTGCCGGACGCGATGTTCGTGATTGATTCCAACGCGGAGGAGATTGCCGTGAAGGAAGCGCGCCGGATGGGCGTGCCCGTGGTCGCGGTGGTGGACACGAACTGCGATCCGGACGTTGTGGACTGGATTATTCCGGGGAATGACGACGCGCTGCGGGCGATCCGGCTGTTTACGTCGAAGATTTCGGAATCGGTGATTGAAGGCCGCGCGGCGTACGAACAGTCGCAAGTGGGCGAACAGAAAGCTGCTGCGGACCAGGCGGCTCTTGAAGGTGTCGAGTACGTAGACACGAGCGCCTATGAACAGTACGAAAAGCAGGAAGGGGACTTCGTCGAGGGCACGGAGGATTTCGCCGCGGCCGCTGCTGCCGCCGAGACCACCGTACCTCCAGATGAGGATCAGCGTTGAGCACCGCACGGGGTTAGGGATTTGAACCCGCCCGCCCCGAACGAATCGGGGCGGGCATTCTTGTAAAGTGGTCAGGGAATCGAACGAAATTCAAATGACTGAGAAAAAAGGATGAGCACACAACAGCCAGCCATGCAGATTCCAGCACAACTCGTCAAAGAATTGCGCGAGAGGACCGGCGCTGGTTTCAGCGACTGCCGGGCAGCGCTCCTCGAGGCGGACGGCGTGATGGATAAGGCCGTCGAAATTCTGCGAAAGAAAGGGCAAGCCGCGGCAGCCAAGAAAGCCACGCGGGAAGCCACCGAGGGACTCGTGGGCAGCTACATCCACGCCGGCGGTAAGATCGGCGTGCTGGTCGAAGTCAACTGCGAATCCGACTTCGTCGCGCGCACGGAAGCTTTCCAGCAGCTGTGCCACGATATCGCCATGCACATTGCGGCGCTGGATCCAAAGTACGTTCGCCGCGAGGAAGTGACGCCGGAAATGCTCGAAAAGGAGCGCGAGATCTACCGGGCGCAGGCGCAGGCCACAGGAAAGCCGGAAGCCGTCGTCGAGAAAATCGTCAACGGAAAGATGGAGAAGTTCTACGAGGAGAACTGCCTCTATGAGCAGCACTACATCAAGGATGAGGGCGTAAGCATCGGGGAGATGGTGAAGTCCGCGATCGCCAAGCTGGGGGAAAATATCACCATTCGCAGGTTTGCGCGATTCAAGGTGGGCGAAATCGCCGAATCCTCCACGGGAACAGCGGGGTTTGGCAATCCCGTGCCCGAACCGGTCAACGTCTGACCGGATCGCCAATTTTGATGGCAAGTCAAACGCGTCCCGGTGATCCGGGGCGCGTTTTTTTTGCTCGATGCGCAGGGACTCCGCGTAGGCGTGAAGGCGGGGAGTCTGCTACAATTCCGACGATTTTGGGGGGATGAACGCGAACGACATGGCTGCGAAAAAGAGCGCGTCAAAACGAGCGGCAAAGAAGAAGCCCGCCTACAAACGGATTTTGCTGAAACTTTCCGGGGAGTCGCTGCAGGGCCCGCAAGGAATCGGCGTTCACGGCGAAACGCTGCAATCCATCGCGCGGGAATTGAAGGAAGTGCATGACCTGGGGATCGAAATCGCCATCGTGGTCGGCGGCGGGAACATCTTTCGCGGCGCCCGGCAGAAAGGCTTTGAGATTGACCGAGCCACGGGCGATTACATGGGCATGCTGGCCACAGTGATCAACGCGCTGGCGTTGCAGGATGCGCTGGAAAAAGTGGGAGTCTTCACACGGGTATTGAGCGCGATCGAAATGAACGAGGTCTGCGAACCGTTCATCCGCCGGCGCGCGGTGCGTCACCTGGAAAAGGCGCGCGTCGTGATTTTCGGCGGGGGAACAGGGAATCCCTATTTCTCAACGGACACGGCGGCGGCTCTGCGCGCCATGGAAATCAAGGCGGATGTAATTTTGAAGGCCACGCGGGTCGAGGGAGTTTATGATGCCGATCCGGAAAAAGTGGCCAGCGCCAAATTCCTGGCGCAGATCAGCTACCGGGACGTGCTGAGCCAGGACCTCAAGGTCATGGACTCGACAGCGATTTCTCTGTGCATGGACAACGGCATGCCCATCGTGGTGTTCAACATGAACCAGTACGGAAATATCAAGCGCGTGGTGATGGGAGAACGCGTCGGCTCGATGGTGTCTCCGGCATAGATCGAGCTTGCGGCTTTCGATTAGCAGGGATTGGTCAGACGAAACACCATTCATTTTTGCGCGACATGCAGGCCCCGGGGAGCGAAATTGGACTGCCCTGGTTGAATTGAGGATGCCATGACGACGATCGGAACGACGAAGGAAGCGATGGCGGCGGCCAAGACGCGGATGGAAAAAGCCGTCGAAGATTTTCGCAAGGAGCTGGCGACGCTACGCACAGGGCGCGCGAATGCTTCGATCCTGGACCATGTGCGCGTGGACTATCACGGCACGCCGATGCCCGTGAACCAGCTCGGCACGGTCACCGTGCCGGATGCGACGATGATCTTGATCGCGCCGTGGGATCCCGGAGCCGTGCCGCTGATTGACAAAGCGATTCGCTCAAGCGACCTCGGCCTGAATCCCACAAACGACGGCAAAGTCGTGCGCGTACCGGTGCCCTCTCCCACGGAAGAGCGCCGCAAGGAGCTGGTGAAGCATCTCCACAAAGTTCTGGAAAATCACCGCACTGCGGTGCGCAATATCCGGCGCGACATCAAGGAAGCGATTGACAAGCTCGAGAAGGACAAGAAGATCAGCCAGGACGAACAGAAACGCGCCCTCGAGGAAATGGAAAAAATCTCGCACTCGGAAACCAAGAAAATCGAAGATCTGGGCGCCGCAAAAGAAAAAGAAATCATGGAAATCAAGTAGTTCCCGCTAATTCTTGGCCGTTGCCGCCGGTGCCTGCTTCTCCGGGCGTTCCAGAGTGAAATCCTGCGCTTCGTCGTTTTGCACGGCACGCACAAAGGCGCTGTAATCGAAAGCTCTCTCTCCGGGGAGTTCTCTCATCAGGAAATGAAGGTGGCGCGAGGCCGTGAGCGTATCGCCTTGCACGGCATACTCAGAGGAAAATTCCGCGTAGTCCCGCTTTACCGATGTGCCCGGAGGGACGCGAGCCGTGGCGCCAGGCGGGAGTTTTACGATTGCGCTCATATTTACCTCGAGAGGGGTGCCGAGCTCGATCTTCGCGGTGGAATCCCCTTGCGGCGGGTCCGGGAGCCCTACGAGCGGAAGAATTGCGGGAATCCGCACGGGTTTCTTCCCCCAATTGACGAATTTGGGTTGCGTGACTTCGTACTCGACGCTAAACGGATCTTTAGTGTCGTACGGATCCGATGTTGTCACGCTCGTGACCTTCCCGCGAAAACCATCGGAGAGCGCCAGCAGCTGTGCAACCTCTTTCCATTTTTCACCGAGAGTCTTGTGAAATGCCACGCGCAGAAGCAACTCATTATCTCCTCGCATCAGATAGCGCACCTTCGCATTCAGAGCACCATCTGCGGTGAGTGAGGCGCTGACCTCGACGCTCTGGGCAGACGCGAACGGAAGATCCTCTGGAACCTTCTCCCAATACACCGCGGCTAGGTCCACCGACCGCGAGTCATCAAGAGCGAAAGCAGACTTACCTCGGAATGATGCCGGTACAAGCCCAAAGGGTGCGACCTCTAAACTTGGATCGAGCCAAGAGCCATCCTTCCGATCAGTCGAAACTTGGACCAGCAAATGACCGAAAAGGGACGGCACAGGAATCAGTTTCTCTGCCGAAGGAGGCGCGCCTGTTAGAGAAGCCGCTGGTGGATAGCTGAATGGGCGGACCAGGGCGGCAAAAAGCTTGAACTTGTCTTCCGCAGTTGCATATCCGGATGAGAGCACTTCGCCAGCAGGCCGCGTGCGGAATCCCGTTGCGCCAAGAGGTAAATCAACGGTCTTTATCTTCTGCGAAACAAAATTGTAGATCGCCTGGACCTTCTCTCTGTCCGTCTTTGACTCCCGAGTGAGCAATGCGGCTTCGCGAGACACCTCCGCCGGAATGATCCAACTTCCTGATTCGGCGCGAGGCGGTTGGAGCAGGCCAGCAAGGCGCTCAGATAGCGAATCCCAGGAGCCAAATGTCGAGACCAGAAAATCGGGATCGGAACCCTGTTCTCCTGTCAGCTTCTCTTTATTTTCGGACAGTTCCCACTTGTAAAGAATTCTTGGATGCCCGCCATCGATCGTTCTTTTTGGCGAAGCGAAGGGAGCATCCGGTCGAATCCACACCCGCACTTTGCGGGACGCCGGGACGCTAAGTTCAAAAGCTTCATGACCGACTACTCCCGTGCGGTCGAACGAATGCTCCAGCCAGAAATTGGGCGCCAGTGGCGGATGTGTCGTCATGGTCACGACGCGATACTCCAGCAAATCACCAGGAGCAAGGCCCAGAATGCGCACGGATTTTTGGCGAACCTCCTGGTACGCGGGAAAATTCACCACAGCAGGATCGGGATTGTCCGCGATAGCGCTTGGAAGAATCTCCGCCGTCCCGCCTCGCGGGTGGATAATCTTGACCAGCGGAATCTCCACCGATTGAAAACTGCGGTTGTACTGAAACTTCAGCCGCGCGAACTGCTCCTCGCCGAGCGCATTGTTGATCTTCACGCGGGCATAGACTTCCTTCCGGGAGTCCCCATTCGTTTCGAAACGGTATTTCGTCTCCAACAATTCAATCTGGGCCGGAAGTTCGGGCTCTGCCTTCGCTTCCGCTTTTTTCTTAGGTTCTTGTGTGCGTGACCCCGCGCTCAGCGGGACAGCCAATAAAAAAAGCGCCGAGAACGCAATTCCTCGCATGAGAGAGACTTTCATGAAGCCTGCCCTGACCACGGGAATCAGTTTAGGTCGCTGCGAATGAGGCGTAAAGCGGCCGTTCCTCCTGCGTTTCGCGATACGAAAGAGCCGGAAGCACGTTCGCCGCTAAGAATTCAGAGACTTCCTTAGCCCTGCATTGGTGACGGAAGCGCGAGGGCTGCGTCTGATGGATCATGGTAGGCTGTGGTGTGCTTCGGAGGCATTTCTGCCTGAGGCGCGAAAAGGAGAAAGAAGGAATGCGCAGGTTATGGACAAGCGTGGCGGTAGTGGCGATGTGCGCAGCAGGACCGGTTCTGGCAAACGATAGCATCCCGAAAGGGCCCTCTGAAGACGGCACAAATCCGGCCCTGACCAAAATCGCCGGCGAAGCCACCATGAATTCCCATGCTTTCGAATATCTTTCGGAATTGAGCGACGAAATCGGAGCGCGCGTCACCGGCTCTCCCGCCGAACACAAAGCCGAGGAATGGGGCGCCGCCAAAATGAAGGCCATCGGCCTCGAAAACGTGCATCTCGAAAAATATGC
>DATJAD010000100.1:0-3836 GCA_035516615.1 Candidatus Acidiferrum sp. | reverse complement strand
TCGTGTGACTGGCATGCCTCGGAGACGCGGTTGGATTTGAAGAGTAGAAGGATGTACTTCGTGACGCCGGCGGCCAATCCGGGGGACGAGCCGGACGCGGAAGAAGAGACGGAGGCGGAAGCATTCGTCGTGTGGGCGGTGGGGCTGGCGGATCTAAAGCCGATCAAAAGGATTGCGGTGCCGATTCCACAGCAGAGCATGCCAACGATTCTGTTGATCGAGAACGGCAAAAAACTCGTCATGAGCTATCGGGATGAAGACGGCCAGAGCTGGCATGTGGACGCGATGGACACAGCGACCTGGGCGAAGGTGAGCACGCTAAAGGACACCAGCGGAGATATTCAGAATACATATTTTCCGACGGCAACCTATTTGGCGCCGAGTGGGAAGTTCATCGTGAATGGTGACGTGCGCGTATGGATGAAGGCCGGGCCGTTCCAGGCGGAATATGTGGATCCACGCGCGAAATTAACAGCAGACGAGGAGAAGAAACTGAGTGGATTTTTCAAAACGATGGCGGATGGAAAGAAAGTGTTGCCGGCGACAGCGGCCGCGTCGATGAACGGCACGACGCTGGAAATCGTGACGAATGAGGCGCTGACCGACTCGGCGTTCTGGACCATTGACATGGAGACGGGCGCGAGTTCGCCGGTGGTGCTGCCGAAGTATCTTGCCAAGGGCGAATTGCTGGGGCGGGGCGAGGAGATGGCGCTCTTCGAGGGACGCATGATTCCGGCAACGCAGACGGAGGGATTCCACCTGGAACGGACCGGGCACGTGGCGATTTACAATGTGAAGTCGGGAGCGTTGGCGAGAGAATTCAATTTGCCGGAACTGCAAGGCGCAGGGGAATTGTTGTGCACGACAACGGATGGGGGGACGGCGGCGTACGGGCACCGACGAGACGAATTGCTGCTTCTCGATTTGAAAGCGGGGCGCGTGACGCGCGTGGCGGGGAAGTTCGATGAATTTCCGCAAGCGAAATATACGGGGGCGTGCGAGTTTGAGGAGTGAGGGCGCGATGGCGAATGGGTCAATTCGCGCGATCGGGCGAGCGTGCCACGATCCTTCGCTGCGCTCAAGATAACCGTTCCATTTGCCCTTGGGAGACGAAAGAGATTGGGGTCAGAAAGGAATCGCACGTGAATAGAAAGATTGCAGCAGCAGTTCTGGTGATTCTGAGTGTTTGTTTGGCGGTGCCGCAGGCCTGGGCACAGACGAAGAGCGCGGGTGCGGAAGGGCATGCGTGGTGGCAGGATGCGGTGTTTTATGAGGTGTATCCGCGGAGTTTTGCGGACAGCGACAACAACGGGATCGGTGATTTGAGGGGCATCACGTCGAAGCTGGATTATTTGAAGGAGCTGGGCGTGAATGCGATCTGGATTACACCGTGCTTCCCTTCGCCGCAGGTGGATTTTGGATATGACGTTTCCGATTATGAGGCGATTGATCCCATGTACGGAACGCTGGCGGATTTCGACAAGCTGGTGGCGGAGGCGAAGAAGCGCGGGATTCGCGTGATTCTGGATTTTGTGGTGAATCACACCTCGGACCAGCACAAGTGGTTTATCAATTCGAAGTCGTCACGCACCGCGGAGAAGCGCGCCTGGTATATCTGGCGCGATGGAAAGGGGCCAGGGCAGCCGCCGAACAACTGGCTATCGACGTTCGGCACAGCGGCGTGGACGCTCGATCCGAAGACGAATCAGTATTACTACCACTATTTCTATCCGCAGCAGCCGGACTTGAATTGGCGGAATCCGGCGGTGGAGAAGGCCATGCTGGACGTGACGCGTTTTTGGTACAAGCGCGGCGTAGCGGGGTTCCGGCTGGATGCAGTGGATACGTTGTATGAGGATCCGAATTTAACGGACGATCCTGAAGTGGAAGGGACGGACCGGTTTGGGCGGCCAAGTCTGGACGAGAAGTACAACAAGAAATTGCCGGAAGTGCACGATGCGATGCGGAAATTGCGCAGCGTGGCGGATGAATATGGTGCGGTGCTGATTGGTGAAACGTGGACCACGGACGTTTCTGAGCTGAAGGATTATTACGGCGCGAAGAACGACGAACTGCAGATGCCCATGGACTTGCTGATGACCGGGTTCCAGGGGCTGCACGCGGACGAGTACCGGAAACACCTTGCGGCAGTGAACGCGGCGGGGCATTGGCCGACGTATGTAATCACGAATCACGATATTGTGCGGTCGTACACGCGGTATGGCGACGGGAAGCACAACGACGACATCGCGAAGATGATGGCGGCGTTTTACATGACGCTGCGCGGGTCGGTGATTATGTACTACGGCGAAGAGATTGGGATGGAAAACAATGATCCGAAACGGCGGGAAGATGTGCAGGATCCGGAAGGAAAGATCGGGTGGCCGAAGGAGATCGGGCGGGACGGCGAGCGCACGCCGATGCAGTGGACGGATGGGGTGAATGCGGGGTTCAGCAAGGCGAAACCGTGGCTGCCGGTGCCGGAGAGCGCGAAAACGCACAACGTGTCGAGCGAAATGAAAGACCCGAATTCGATGCTGAGTTTTTACCGGCAATTGCTGGCGATGCGACACACGGAAGCGGCGCTGCGCGACGGCGAATACATTTCGCTGAATGACAGCGACGCGAAGGTGCTGACGTATCTGCGGAAGTACAAGGATGAGGCGATTCTGGTGGTGGTGAATATGTCGGCGAGCGAGCAGAAGGCGCGGATTGATTTGTCGGCGGCGGGGATTGCGGCGCCGAAGTTGAGCGTGATGCTGACGAGTTTCCACGAAGCACCGAGGACAAGCGGCAGAGAATTGACGATGGAGCCATACTCGGCGTTTATCGCGAAGGTGGGGAAGTAAGGAAAGATTTCTGCAGAGCTAATTTCGCTTCAGGACTTCGAGAGCGATGCCAGTGCCGGGCACGGTGGCAAATTGTTGCGGGCGCGTATTGCCGCGAGTGGCAAGGCAGATGCGCCAGGAGTCACCGGCGAGTTCGTAGATGCCGAGATTGACGTTTCCTTTTTCGGGGCCGGCCGTGAAGTGCATGGTGAGAGATTTGGGAGATGCGGCAGCGTCCACCTCGAGGGTGCCGCGGTATTCGCTGCCCATACCCGAAGAGATGAATTCATTGCCTTGAATCGCGATGGACGCGTCCGTGAGAGCTGCTTCGGGAAAGACGCTCCCGTCGAGTTCGAGGGAGACGATTTTCCAGCGGCCTTGCAGTGTTTCGAGATCGCTTTTCATAGGTAAGCCCCGCTTGACGAGGGCTAGCTGAAAAATCCCGCCTGAGCCGGGCAACTATACTCCAAGTTGGGGATCGATGGGCTTCGAGGAAGCCAGCTCGGAGCCAGAGAGGGTGGCCCAGCCGCGGCGGTTGAGACTCCAGAAGATAAAGTAGCCAGAGAGGGCAGCACCGACTAGAAGGACGAAGCCCGGGAGCCATTCCTCGAGAACGAGTTCGCCGATGCCGAACATGGTGCAGTAGATCAAGGCGCAACCCATAATCCAATCGAAGGTATTGGCGGTGAGGTCGCGGACCGGCTGAACTTCCGGCGCGAGAGCGGCTATGTGCTTCCAGCCGTGGATGGTGGGACGGACGCGGCGATAGAACTTGAGAAGAAGCGGTTCGGGTTCGGCGGGGGTGAGAAGCGTGACGATGATCCAGACGATGGTGGTGGTTCCTGCGGTAATCATGGCGGTTTTGGCGAAGACGACGGAGTCGTTGCCGGAGAAGTGAACCTGCGTTAGCGAGACAGAGACGATGAAGGCGGCAATCATAGAGGAGATTTCGCTCCAGGCGTTGATGCGCCACCAATACCAGCGGAGGAGGAGGACGCCGCCGGTGCC
>DATJAD010000099.1:0-11893 GCA_035516615.1 Candidatus Acidiferrum sp. | reverse complement strand
GATCGCGTCTGGGACCGCCCTGCTGTTCCCAATGATTCCTCGCTTGCCGCCGCGCGGCCGTATCCTGCCTACGTCGAGCACCAAAACGTTCGCCTCTTCCGTCGCAATCCCGAGGTCTATTTTGTCGGCCGCGTCCATGAGAGCGTCGGGCCGCGCCTTCAACAGCTCGGCCGAAACATCGCCGAAGCTCCCTTCTGGATTCATCACTTTGGCCTCGCCGCATCGGCGAAAGAACGCGAGCGCAAGAATCTTCTGTACCGCGAATTGGGAAGTCAAAAAATCCGCGAAATGCCCGAGGACGCCCAGGCCCACTTCGAACTCGGGCTCGTGGAAATGGACAATTTCGGCAACCTCGAAAAAGCTCGCGCCTTGTTCGAACGCGCTTGCCAGCTCAACCCGTGTCTCGGAGTCGCCTGGTTTTTTCAGGGTGTGGCGCTCGCCCGTCAGGAAAAATTCGCAGCCGCAATCGCGTGTCTCGCTCAAGCAGAGCGTCAAGGGCATCGCACGGCGCTCGTCGCGGAAGTTCGTGGAGACGCTTTTTACAATTCGGGAAGCTATGCGGAAGCGGCTCGAGCTTATAAAACGGCATTGCAACGTGAACCCTCCACTCCAATATTTGAGAGCAAGATGGGCCTTGCCGTCTTGCGCTCGGGTCAGGCCCCTCGTGGGCTGCGCTTGATGCGGCACGCTTTAGCGATTCGTTCCGCTGCTCCCGAACTGCATGATCGCCTCATCGTCGCCCTGGTGTGGCTCGGCAATCTCGAGGAGGCAGCAGTCGCAGCAGAGGCCAAGCTCGGAGCGGTCGCTCTTCCTGCAGCGAATGACTTTCTTAGAACCGCCAGTCTGTGGGCCCAGGTCAGGGATTCGCACCGCGCCACCGCTACGCTTCGGGACGGTTTGCTCGTCCATCCTGGGGATGGACGCTTGCGGGAGGCTTGGAATGCGCTGACTCAGCCCAGCAAAGACAAGGAAATTTCAACTACTGGTAAATCAGTCACTTAGGAGACTTAAAGCCTTTCCCCCATCGGCCGATAAACACAGTGAGTACGTTGGCTGATCCGTAGCGAGTTGCGAGCCGCCTGGAACTTGAGGGTTCAAGCCCCTCGCACCCAAAGGCTCCCGGACACCCAACAAAGATTCTTGGATGATAAGGAAAGGAGCCTTATACCATGGCAATCAGCATTCTCAATAACATCGCATCACTGGAAGCGCAGAACGAGCTGCAGATTACCCAGAACAACCTGCAGAAAACTCTGTTCCAATTGTCTTCCGGGTCACGCATCAATTCCGGCGCGGACGACGCCGCAGGCCTCGCGATCGCGAACGGCTTGCAAGCGAACATCACCGCGCTGTCTCAGTCCGCTAACAATGCGAACGACGGCATTGGTTCGTTGCAGGTGGCCGATGGTGCGCTTTCTCAGGTAACCACGCTTCTCAATCGCGCCGTTACGCTGGCCACCGAAGCCTCCACCGGAACGGTGAGCAGCTCGCAGCGCACCGCCCTGGACGCGGAGTTCACGCAGATCAAGGCGGAAATTGACCGCATCGGCAGCACCACGACGTTCAACGGCACTTCGGTATTCACTGCCACGACAACGTCGGTGTTCCTGTCCGACGCGAATTCCAGCAGCCAAATTGGCGTCGCCGTCGGCACTGTCTCGTCCTCTGCGATCACTTACGGCGCTTCCACGGCCAATCTTGGCGGAGACGATCTGACCACTGACACTACAGCGCAGACGGCTTTGGGAGACATCAACACCGCCATCGCCAACGTGGCCGGTATTCGCGGTTCGATCGGCGCAGGCATCAACCGCTTGCAGTCCGCGGTCAACGTCATCAACAACCAGGTGCAAAACCTGACCTCCGCCGAGGATCAGATCACTGCGGCCAACATTCCGCAGCAGGTCGCGAACCTCTCTCAATTCACCATCCTGAACCAGTCTGGTATTTCCGCTCTGGCTCAGGCGAACTCGGCGCAGCAGAGCATTCTGAACCTGCTTCGCTAACTGGTTGGTTCACTTACCGCGGCGGGCGGAGCCGAATCGGCTTCGCCCTAGCCGCTTTGCGAGGGACATATGAGTGTAAACCTCAATCCCGTGCCCGCCGTTGTTACGGCTGAAAGTTCATCGCCGAACCCTGCTCCGAAACCGGTCTCAAAAGCAGTTTCCAAGAGTTCCGCGGCTCCAACGTCCTCTTCCCCGCAGGCCTCCAGCCAGCCGGTCCCCCAGGCGAATCTATCGCCAAATGTCACTTTCCGCCGCGATGCGAACGGGCAGGTCTATTACGTGCTTACAGATTCCCATTCCGGCAAGGAACTACGCGAGGTTCCGTCGGCCACAATCCGTTCGGCGAGCCAGGGAATTGCAGACTTTTTGAACGAAGAGGAATCTCGCGCTAATTCTCACATTGAGGTTAAGGCCTGAGGAGCCGCATCCATGTCATCGTCTATTACAAATTCACTAGCCACATCGGCGTCCACTGGCCTCGGTACGGGAATTGACGTCCAGCAATTTGTCACGCTGGCGCTGGCTAACGATCAGGCCAATATCACGAATCTGCAAAATCAGCAAACTGCCCTGAACGCGCAAACCACCGCCTTGCAGCAAATCACCACCGACTTGAACAATCTTCAGTCCGCCGCTTTCGCCTTGAGCGACCCCCTCGGCAGCCTCGCTTCCGAAACTGCCACTTCGTCGAACACCAACGTCCTCAATGCTACAGCCTCCTCCGCTGCCCAAGCAGCCACCCACACCATCACGGTGAATTCTCTCGCGACGACCTCTTCTTATTACACGAACGCCGTTGCGGACGGCAACACTGCCATTGGCACCGGATCCTTTCAAATCCAGGTCGGCAGCAATTCTCCCGTTACCATCACCGTGGATTCCACCAACGACACTCTTTCGCAACTCGCGACCTCGATCACCAACGCCAATGCCGGCGTTCGCGCCAGCGTGATTACCGACGCCAACGGGGCTCGTCTTTCTCTGGTCAGCGAAACCACCGGCGCTCCCGGTGACATCAACGTTTCCAACAACACCACGGGCTTGGGTTTCACCAAAGCGGTTACCGGTTCGAACGCCTCCCTCGTCGTGGACGGCGTTCCCATCAGCAGCACCAGCAACACCGTCGCCAACGTGATTAACGGGGTCACCCTGAACCTCACATCGCCCGCCTCGACTTCCCCGGTCACTCTCACGGTCGCCCCGGACACCACCACCGCCGCCACCGCGATCAATCAGTTCGTCTCCGCCTACAACGCGGCCATCAACGACATCAATGCGCAATTCCAGGTCAATGCGGACGGCTCCGGGGGCGGCGCCCTCGAAGCAGACGGTTCTCTCCGTGAAGCGCAATCCTCCTTGCTCTCTGCGATCTCCTCTTCGATTACCGGAAACAATGGCATCGTCAATCTCGCCAGTCTGGGAGTAAACCTCAATGATGATGGAACTCTCACGGTGGATCAGGGCACCCTTTCCACCGCGCTCTCCGGGAACTATTCCGCCGTCCAGAATTTCTTCCAGAGCGGCACAACTGGATTCGCCAACAGTCTCTACACAACCCTGTCCAATTTGACAGATCCCACAACCGGCGCGCTTGGACTCGATGCCAAGGGCATCACCCAATCTTCTCAGGATTTGTCCCAGCAGATTTCTGACCTGCAGGCCGCTCTGCTCATCAAACAGCAGAACCTCACGCTCGTCTACTCCCAGGTGAATACCACTCTGCAGGAGCTGCCCCTCTTGCAGGCGCAACTCAGCCAGCAGCTTGCGACTGCCTAATGCGAGACCGGGACGCAATCTCCGCCTACCACAATGCCGCTGCTGCCGGGTCCACTCCCGTCGGCCTGGTCGTGGCTTTGTATGAGACCATCCTCCGCGACTTCCGCCGCGCACTCGAGGCTCTCGCCTCGGGCAAAGTCGAATCTCGCATCTTTGAGATGAACCACGCCCTCACCGTGATTGCCCATCTGCAGGGAACTCTGGACTTCTCTCGCGGCCAGGATGCCGCCAAGACCTTTGACCGCTTCTACAACGTCACCCGCGCCATGATTGTGGACGCCAACGCCAAAGCGGACCGCAACTCCATTCTGCAGTTGATCGAAATGTACAGCTCGCTCCGTCAAGCCTGGCAGGAAGTTGACCGCAAATCAGCCGCCGTGGGACAGCCTGCTCCTCCGGGTTCCCCGGCGCCTGTGGTTTTCCCCGCGGCGCCGGCGTTGGATCCCACCGAGAGGCCATCACATACAACTCGTTGGAGCGCCTGATGCCCGCACCGCTCACGGAAAAAATTGCCGTCGTAAATGCCAGGATCGCGCGTTTGCTCGACGATTCTCGTCGTTCCCTGAAGGGCGAACGAGAGTTCAATGTGGAAACGGTCCGCGCGCTCTCTCAGCCCATTTCGGAAATGGCTCCAGTCATGGCGCAATCCAGGGAACTACGCCTCTTGCAGCCCGAAATTGACGGCCAGCTCGATCTCTACGTGGACCAGATCACCGAACTGCGCGATGTCCTTGAGAATGTCCGCATGATGCTCCTCGCGCGTCGCGCCAGTCTCGAAGCCGGCCGCGGCCAACTCGAAGCCGTAACCCTGTGGGCCGCTGCTCTCAGCCGCACTCGCTGATCGCAGCTCCCTGTTTGCTCGCCATTGATTTCTGGTCTCCGGATAGCTCCCAGGTACTCCATGGCCCGCCTCCTCGTCTTCAATTGCCACGAAGCCTGGGTCCACCAGCTGCGTCTCTTGGAGGTGCCACTGGACATCATCGTGGATCTCCCTGGCCGCCACACCGCGGGCTGGGACGAATCTATCCGTCCCCTTCCGCCACTCGCTCGCCTCGTCAACCTCGATCAAGTCCTCGCTGCCCGTGAATCCTACGATTGCATCATCGCTCACAATCTCACTGATCTCCTCGACGTCAAATCCCTCCCCGGCCCGCGCCTCCTCATCATCCATCTCACTCTCGAAGGCATGATCCTCGAGCAGCACGCCCGCAGCGATCCTGCCGAGTTCCGCCGCGCCGTCCATCAATACGTGGAGCGCAGCGGCATTCACGTCGTCGCCGTCTCTAAACTGAAGGGACTCTCCTGGGGCTTCGCAGACCACATCGTTCCTCTCACCGTGGATCCGTCCGACTATCTTCCCTGGCAAGGCGATCTCGCCCAGGGCCTGCGCGTTTCCAACTACATTCTTCGCCGCCCACAAACTCTTCTCTGGGATTTCCATCAAGCCGCCTTCGCCAATCTTCCTGTCACTCTCGTTGGCCGCAATCCCGAGCTTCCGGGCATCCAACCCTCCCGCGATTGGTGCGATCTCAAGCAAATCCTTCGGCGCCATCGCTTTTTCATTCACACCGCGCATCCTCAACTCGAAGACGGCTACAACACCGCCACGCTTGAAGCCATGGCCGCCGGCCTTCCCGTCCTCGGCAACCGCCATTCCTCGTCTCCCATCGAGCACGGCGCCAGCGGTTTCCTCTCCGACGATCCCGCGGAACTCCGCGCCTACGCCCTCCGCCTCCTCAATGACCGCGTTCTTGCGGGCCGAATGGGCTGCGCCGCTCAATCCGCCGTCCGCACGCTCTTCTCCCCCGAATTTTTCCGCGCCGCCACCCTCTCTGCCATCAACACCGCCCGCCAAAAAGCCACCTTTTCCCCTGCCGCCAATTGACTTGCTCTCTGCTGTGAAGAGATCATATTCGCGTCCGGTTCATGGCGGGCTCCGCCGCAATTCTCGGTAGTGCGGATTCTTGCCTGATTCTTTGCCTTTGTGCGCGAGCCGTGGGCACACAAACCATGAGCGCCCTTACTTCTCACCCGGAACCGACCCAAGCCGAACTTCTTCGTCGCGCGAACGAAGGCGACAAGGATGCCTTCTACAGTCTCGTCAGCCCGTCTGAACGCTCTCTCTTCGCCGCCGCCATGGCCATCCTCAACAATCCCGCCGACGCGGAAGAAGTCGTCCAGGAAGCCGTGCTCAAGGCGCTTGCGCATCTTTCCAGTTTTCGCGGGGAAGCCAAATTCAGCACCTGGCTTACTCAAATCACCATCAATGAAGCGCGCCTCAAGCTGCGCAAGGATCGCCGCCATCTTTACGATTCGCTCGATGAACCGCAATCCAGCGAAGAAGGAGAATATTCTCCCAAGGACTTCGCCGACTGGCGCGAGATCCCTTCCGAAACCGCCCAGCGAGAAGAGTTGAAAGCCGCTCTGCAGCGCGCGCTTGCCTCTCTTCCCGCCAAATATAGGGAAGTCCTTGTCCTGCGCGATGTTCAAAACTTCAGTACGGAAGAAACCGCGCAAATCCTCGGCTTATCGCCAGCCAACGTAAAAACTCGTCTGCTGCGCGCCCGGCTGCAGATGCGCGATGCCCTCGCCCCCGGCATAGACGGCTCCTGGAGCACGGGCAAGGCTGAGTATCAAAAGGTGCGGCCATGGTGATATTCGCCGCACGGAAAGTTTGCAACCAAACGCCCTTGGATGTGTCCTATGACTATGATTGAAATCAGTTGCCTCGAAGTCTGGCGCGAAATCTCCAATTATATAGACGGCGAGATTTCTCCTGAATTGCGCGCTCGCATGGAAGCCCACTTCAAGGTCTGCGCCCACTGCACCGCCATTCTCGATGGAACGAAAAACGTCGTGAAACTAGTCGCCGATGGTGTCGTGTACGAACTGCCCGAGGGCTTCAGCCAGCGCCTCTACAACAGGCTCAAGGAGAAGTGATCGCCAAACGCCCGGCGGTGCCTGTACCTCAGCCTTTTTCACGCCATCTCTCTGGTGCCGTCCTCAGTCTCTGTTCCTTCTCTGAAAAACCAGTGGCTCGCCTGGCCCCCTACCTCCTCCCGCACATCAGCATTGTTGATGAAAAAAGTGATTTTCCACTTCCCTTCTGCACTCTTCCGCCACACCTCAAAATATCGCTGCCTCTTCCGCACCGTCTCGCCTCCGCTCTTCGGCTTCATCGTGAACTCATGCCATCCATAGTCGTACGCCACATCTCCCAGAATCACGATCTTGATGATGATCACGCTGAGTTGGACCGAATATTCTGCGAACAGATTCATCGCGCTTTCGCGAAGCCCTTCTCTCGCCGCATCGTCCCATCGGCTCGGCCCGCCTTCGGACATGTCCACAAAGCCTTTTTCGTCCATCACGGAAAGCAGCCGATCCACATCTCCGTGGTTGTGTGCTTCCCTGAATTCCGTCTTCGCAAGATTGATTTGGTAGTGCGCGTCCATGATCTTCAACCCTTCCCAAAAACTCTTCCGGCTCGCAAAATCCTACTTATCACCGACCCGCCTCGCAAGTCGCCAAATATTTCGTCTTTTCCCCTGTAACTTTTGCCTCTTGAATGTTTCCTATTTTACGTATCGCAAAAGCGCCTAAAGGCGCATCGCAGTCAAACGTCAAGTGAAACGAAGGAGAATACAAGATGGTTCGCAAGTCGAAGACACTGTTGGCTTTCGCCGCCCTCGCGATTGCGTTCGCGTGGCAAGCGTCGGCCTACGCGCAGGACAGTATGCAGCACGAAGGCATGGCCAAGACTCTGGAAACAGGCACGTTCCACGGCAAAGTTCACAGCACCTCCGGCCGCGCTACAATCTACCAGGAAGCGGACGGTAAATTGGTCCTCCGCCTAACGCACTTCAAGACATCCAATGGGCCCGATGTCCACGTAATCCTGATTGCAGCCAAGGATGCGGACGACAACGCCAACTTCCTCAAGAGCGGCACCGACCGCGTTGAGCTTGGCAAACTCAAGGGCAACGAAGGCGACCAGAACTATGAAATTCCCCCGGGGACCGATCTTGCGAAATTCCACACGGTTTCCATCTACTGCGAGCGCTTCAACGCCAATTTTGGCGCCGCCCCGCTCGAAAAATTCTAACGCCCTATCGCACCGTTGTATTGATTGTCATTTCGGCAAAGCGAGGAATCCACTTTTCGCGAGATCCCAAGGAAACAGTGGATTCCTCCTCGCCTTCGGTCCAATCTCTTACTCGAAAGGTAGAAAAGCATGGCTCCGCAGTCCGCATCCTGGTTCTCGCGCAATAAATGGATCTTGGTCGCCATCTCTATTCTGGTGCTCGTCGGCGCATGGTGGGCTTTCCGCCCGGAAAAGCTCTGGATCAATCAGAGGGTCAATGAGCCGGCGCCCTTCGTCTCCACCGCCGAGCCTCAACCGATCTACACAGGTACTCTCGCGAGCAAAGCTCATCCGACTACCGGCCGGGCCACCATCTACAAAACTTCCGACGGCGTTGAATTCCTTCGCCTCACCAATTTCTCGACCTCCAACGGTCCCGACGTACACGTAGTCCTGGCCCGTGGCGATGATCCCAATCTCGCCCACGAAATCGTCCAAGGGCAGCTCGATAGCGTTGAACTCGGCGCCTTGAAAGGCAATCAAGGCGATCAGAACTACGATCTCTCCACGCCCGTGGATTTGCAGCGCTACAACACCGTGGTCATCTATTGCGTGCGCTTCCACGCCATCTTCGGCCTCGCTCAGCTCCAGCAGTTCTGATAAACCGATTCGTGCCGAACTGAGCTTGTCGTAGTCTTGGCCTCGCGGTTTTTGCGCTTGTGCTCGGGAACTCCCGATCTACTCACAATCCGGAAAGGATCAACGCGCCATGAAACTCCTGTCCGTCAACGTCGGCCTTCCCCGCGAAGTGCTCTGGCACGGCCGAACCGTGATCACCGGCATCTTCAAGGATCCTGTCGGAGGCCGCGTGCCGCTTCGCAAACTTGATCTCGATGGTGACGCCCAGGCCGACCTCACCGTCCACGGCGGCGAAGACAAAGCCGTCTACTGCTATCCCTTCGCGCATTACGCCTATTGGAAAAATGAACTCCCCGGCCACGACCTGTCCATGGGCAGCTTCGGAGAAAATTTCACCGCCGAATTTCCGTCCGAAGATTCCGTGCATCTAGGCGATCAATTCTCCGTCGGTTCCGCTCAGGTGGTTGTCACGCAGCCGCGCCTTCCCTGCTACAAGCTCGGCATCCGCTTCCAGTCTGACGACATGGTCCGGCGGTTTCTCGCCAGCGGCCGCACCGGCTTTTACTGCGCGGTCATCCGCGAAGGCGAAGTCAGCGCCGGCGACGAATTCAAAATCGTTTTCCGCGATTCGAACGCCATCCCTGTCTCGGAAATCACTCGCCTGTACATCGCCAAACGATTCAGCGACGACGATGTGTCTTCCGTCCGCCGCGCCCTGCAAGTCCCCGCTCTCCCCGAATCCTGGAAATCCTACTTCCGCCAGCGCCTCCAAAAGTCCGGCGTTTGAGCGGCGGCTAACACACTTCCGAATTTCATTTGGTATGCGTACTCCACTTCCTTAACAGTTTGAACGGATATATTTCATTCGTACCGCAGCGCGGTAATCGGGTCCACGCGCATCGCGCGCCACGCCGGAAGATAGCAAGCTGCCAGTGCGACCAGCGTCAACAAGAGGGGCACCGCTGCAAACGTCAAGGGGTCCGATGGACTGACTCCGTAGAGCAAGCTGGACAAGAAGCGCGCCAACCCAAGCGCAATCACGATGCCGCCCGCAATTCCCAGCGCAGCCAGCTTCGCCCCCTGCCGCAGCACCAGCAAAAGTACCTCTCTCTTTTGCGCACCCAGTGCCATCCGGATCCCAATCTCATGCGTGCGTCGCGCCACCACGTACGCCATCACTCCATACAGCCCGATCGCTGCCAGCAGCGCGGCCAGCAGCCCCAGTGTCATTGAGAGGAATGTCACCAGCCGGTCTTCGTACATGGATTCGTTCACTTGCTCCGCCAGCGTCTTTAAATCGAAAACAGGCAAGCTTTCATCGTACGATTCCACGAGCTTTCGCGCGTCCGTTGCCAGAGCCGTGGGATCCTGTCCCGTACGAACGTAGAAAGTAACCTGCCCAAGGGAATCCTTCTGCCCATACGGGAAGTACAAGTATGGCGAGATCGTATCCCGGACGTCTTCGTGTTTGCTGTTCTGCACCACGCCTACAATCTCTACGCTCGGATCCTTGGCCGCGTTGGATCCGAGCACAATATGCAGGCCAATCGGATTTCGCCCATGAAAGTATTTCTGCGCCAGCTTTTCGTTAATGACCGTGACCTTCGGACTCGAATCGCGATCCGCTGCCGTGAATTCGCGCCCGGACATCAGCGGAATGCCCATCGCGGAGAAATAGCCTGGACTGATCCAGTTTCGCATGCAATGCGTGTCTTCATTTGGCCGCACCATGTATCCCTCCGGCGTAATGTCGCCGCCGGAGTCGTCATCCTGAAAAATCGGAATCACCGCAACGCCCACGCTCCGCACTCCGGGCAATGCTCCCACGCCCTCCCGAATGCGGTCCACCAGCTCAACCGACTGTTGCGGAGTATAGCGGTTCAGCTCCGGCGCGACCGAAAACTGCAGCACATGATCCGTGTTCATCCCTAAATCCGCATGGTTCAGGCGCAGCAAGCTCTGCACAAAAAGCCCCGAAAACACCAAGAGCACCGCCGTCAGTCCCACTTGCGACACGATCAGCCATTTCCTCAAGCGCACACTTTCTGCGCTCCCCGTCACGCTTGTGCCCTGCTCCTTCAGCGCCGATTGCAGGTCCGCATGCGTCGCTCGCAACGCCGGCGCCAGTGCAAAGAGCAAAGCCGAAAGAATCGTCACGCACAGCGCGAACACCAGTACGCGATAGTCCAGATTGCTCTCGAGGCCAAGGACCTGCGCCCCGCTCTTCAGCGAACGGACCAGAAATTCCAGCATCCATGTCGCCACCAGCAGCCCGCACCCGCCTCCGATCAGCGACAACAGCAAGCCTTCCGTCAAAAGCTGCCTCACCAGACGCCATCTCCCCGCACCCAGCGCCAGCCGCACTGCGATTTCCCGCTGCCGCCCTTCGCCGCGCGCCGCAAACAGGCTCGCTATATTCGCGCATGCGATCAGCAACACCAGCCCCACCATTCCCGATAATGTAATCAGCGGTCCCTTCGCGTCTTGTTGCAGGATCGGCCTGCCCTGCGCTCCCGGATCGAGCAGAATCTGCTTCGCCAGGAACCGTTGCTGGTCTTCCTGAGAGGAGATCTTCATCGCTGGCAAATCCGCCGATGCCAGAATCGCGTGGTACTGCGGCTGGATGGCCGCTTGTGCCCGAGCAGCGGCGATTCCTGGTTTCAGCCTGCCCAGGATTTGCACCCAGTGATCCGTGCGATCCTGCAACCCTCCTCCGCCATATCCGTACGTCGTCTGCGCCTTCATAGTGATCGGAATGAACATTTCCGGCCTGTACCCGATTTGCACCCCGTCGAATCCATCCTGCGCCACACCCACAATCGTCAAGCTCGTTCCATTCACATCCAGCGACTTGTTCAGAACATTCCCGTCGCCGCCGAACCGCTGCATCCAGTAGCCGTGACTCAGCACCACCACTGGATTCGCCCCCGGCGCCGTCTCATCTGCCATCGAGAACACTCGCCCTAGCGCTGGCCTCACCCCAAGCACTTCGAAGTAATTTCCCGATACCAGGTCCCCCTGTATCCGCTCCGCTTCACCTTGTCCGGAAACATCGAGACCCGCCGGATACGTCGCCAGCAATCCGGAAAACACTTGCATCGTCTGCGTCCGCAGGTCTTTGTACATCGGATACGAAAACGAACTTCCCTCGACACCGTCGCTCCAGGTGTGTCCGTGAGTCGGTCCGGGCGACCGCAAATTCACAAGCTGTTCGGGATGCGGCACGGGCAAATAGCGCAACAAGATCTGGTCCGTCAGCGAAAAAATCGCCGTGTTCGCACCAATCCCCAATGCCAGCGTCAGGATCGCAATCGCCGTAAATCCTGGCGACTTCGCCAGCATTCGCACCCCATACCGAACGTCCATCCATGTCGTCATCATCGCGGTA
>DATJAD010000098.1:0-2649 GCA_035516615.1 Candidatus Acidiferrum sp. | reverse complement strand
TTCCCATCTGATTCACGTTCGAGAGTTGGCGCGTAAAGCCCCTTGTCCTCGCGCCGCCACCACATTCCCGTGGCGCGCTTCGTGGCTAGGTCGGTGAACCAGTATTGCCACAGCACCGCGCGAACCTGTTTCGGTGGCGCCTGCGGAAACGGATTCCCGGCAAACAGGGAAAGGACATCGCGATCGTTCTCAAGGAGAAGTACTTCCGTGCGCACCACGAAGGGATTCTCGCGCCAGTAGCCGAGTGAAGCGAACCACAAATTCCAATCGAAGCGCGGCTGATAAGGCGCGTAGATACGCGGCGCTTCCGCAAGATTCTGCGGCTTGTTGCGGAAGGGATACACGGTCCAGTGGACGCCATCATCCGATCCCTGAAATTCGATTTCGTAGCGCCTCCACGTCATCCGCCCGAAAAGGCCATATTGATTGGCGATGCGCAAAGGATCGAGCGCCCCCACCGGCTCCGCGGGGAGCGGCACGCTGCGAAACACCTGGGCAATGAGCAGGTAACTGGTCGCATACAAAACCCAGGCGAGCAGAATCGCCGATATCCAAAGCCCCGCCGCAGAAGCGAATCCCCGCCCACGCGCAAGCCAGACCGAAGCCCGCGAGATCTTCAGCTCTTCCGGCTTCATGTCCGCGGGAGAAGTTGACGCATGCGGCTCCCCGCTCGTGAGGTCAAGTTCCACAAGTGCTTCTTCCTTCTGAGGCGGCGCCTGCTCAAGATTCTTCCGCACCGCCACAGTCCATCGCTCCGGCAAAAACCTCAACGAGAACCGGTCGTCCAGAAGAAGCACGCCAAGCAGAAGGACGAGATAGTTCAGAAAAGCGTAGTTGGCCGTGAGAATGATGCTGATCTGCATCGGCGTCACGATGAAAAAGCAGATGATGCGGAAGCGCCGGGGAAGAAACAGCATCCACACGATCAGTAATTCCACGAGCAGCGTATAAAACGCGGATGATGCGTGGAACCAGTGCGGCAATTGCTGCACGTACCACCCAATCCAGGTAGGCAGCGGGCCGTTTTGATAATACTGGTCCATGGCTGTGAGGTTGCGCCAGGAAGGATCGCCGCCAAAATATTTGGCGATGCCCGATTCGAAATAAATGCGAAACCACAGCCATTGCAGAAGAAACAGCGACGCGCGCGAAGGCGGCTCCGCCTCTCCCCAGCCGGGACGCAGGCCGCGCGGCGCAAAGAAAAACGAAATGAATCCCGCGGCGAGTAACATGCCGTCCGATTGGTAGCCGGAAAAATCCTGCGCTGCGGTGACGAAGGAAAGAAACAACACGAAACACATCACCAGCGTTCCGCGCGGCCAGACATTGAAGACTAGAAGAAGCGAAGCGATCATGCCGGCCCAGCAAAGCGCCGTGAGCGCGTGCCCGCTGCTGCTGATCCACAGGATCGTCGGCGCATACCAAAAACGCAGGTGTCCCAGAAGCTTCGCGACATGCTGCAAATAAAGGTCGGCGGGAAGCAGCCCATCGGGCGCGATGAGCCCGCGAATCTGGAACGCCAGCGAGTAAAACGCGGAAAAATAAATCACGCCAAGCCCGCGAAGAAAAATCCACCGAGGAATCAAGAAGCCCGGCGGGCCTGCGGGGCGCGGCGCGGCAAACCAGCGTAGGAAGAACGGCCTGCCCCACCCTTGCGAATCCAGGTTCATCAGAGGAGATGATAGCGCGGTCTGCCTTCGTGAATGTTTCCGAGAAATTCAGGCAGCGGACTTATTTTTACCTGGAAGGAATATGCAGCGAGCAAGTGCCGTCGGAGCAGGCGGCGCTGTTCCAGCGATAGCGATTGCGCGCGATCCAAGCATAGATTTTTCTCGCAATCCAGCGAATGCCCGGAACGAGCAGAATCCATGCGAGCAAATTCCAGCCAGGTAGGAGCATTCCGATGCGCGCCCAGGCATCCACGCCACTATAGACGCGGCCGTGGGCATCCACCGTTTGCATCCAGCGCATGGCGATCTCCCGATCAACTTGCGGAAAACGTTGCTGCGCCGAAGGATCGTGCAGATCCAGAAATTCGACGCGGCCGCGCGAATCGAACGGCCGCACGCGCGTGACGCTGGCGCGGCAAAGACTGCAGGAACCGTCATAAAGAACAGTGAGGTCGGGCATGGCCACAGGCGCGGATGCCAGCGCCTTTCCATTGGATTCTATCCCCGGCCCATTGGATTCAACCTCGCGATGGTCCGGTTATGCGAGCGGGAAAAGAAACGGCTCCGGATCACCGGGGCCGGAAAAAACATTCCTGCGCTGGCAAGAATGCCGCGGATTCAGGACTGCGAATCGGCTCCAGCCGAAGCGGCCACAGCCTCTTCGTGCCGGTCCCGAGTGGAGCGCTTGATGCGCGCTGCCTTGCCGCGCAGATCGCGCAGAAAATAGAGACGCGCGCGGCGAACTTTGCCCTTGCCGGTCACTTCGATCGAGGCGATTGCGGGCGAATGCAACGGAAAAATGCGCTCAACGCCTGTTCCGAAGCTGACGCGGCGCACGGTAAACGTCGCGCTCGCGGCACGGCCCTTCTTCGAGATCACCACGCCCTCGAAAGCCTGGATGCGTTCCTTCACCTTTTCGCCTTCGCCCTCCTGGAGGCGCACATTGACGCGCACGCTGTCGCCGGGGCGGAATTCGGGC
>DATJAD010000097.1:0-13113 GCA_035516615.1 Candidatus Acidiferrum sp. | reverse complement strand
GAAAAGGCCAAACAGATGATCGCCGAAGGCTATTCTCCGGAAGGATACGCCGCACATTTCGGCCACAACTGGCTTTGCTTTTCCATGGGCGAAGTCCGCTTCGCCGATCCGGCCACCGACGCCTGGATTCAGCGCCTCGACGACATTTTCTTCGGCCTTAACGGCGCTCCAAGTGTCGCGGAATGCCGCGCGCGATATCTCACCGCCGAAGAGCGCGCCAAAATCGAAAAAGTAATTCAGGAAATGA
Organism: Candidatus Acidiferrum sp.; assembly: GCA_035516615.1. GTDB lineage: Bacteria > Acidobacteriota > Terriglobia > Acidiferrales > UBA7541 > Acidiferrum. The sequence goes on along the minus strand of DATJAD010000097.1, from coordinate 12,866 downwards.
ACGAGAACGGTCTCTGACCTCGCTCCACCTCTCGGGATAATCGTTTTCGCGCCCCTCGCCTCGAAAAGGCTCGACCCTTCGGCGTGATCCCTGGAGGCACTCTAAGCGTTGGCAACGACCTGAGGGGCCCGATTGATCTCCCGCCAGCGCTGCTCAAGCACGAAGATCGTAATCAGGTATACGCCGGCAATCACCGCAGGAATCGCGACAAAACGAGCGTGAGGGAACAAATACCACGCCGCTACGATAAGGAGCGTCCGCGCAATTCCGTGAAACAATCCGATCCAGTGCTGAATGATCCACGAGAGCGGCACCCACATCAAGCCGCTCAGAATCCCCACTGTCAACGGAAGGGAGGTGTAGTCCTTCAGGAAGAAAGGGATGGCAATGGCATACACCAGCAGGCACATCGCCACGGTATGAAGGAACAGGGCATCGAATGCGTTCATCGGTCGAGTCCGATCCAGGAAGTTCTCACCGGTAAAGCGGGAGATGGTCATTCCCAGGTAGGCGATCGAGCCGGTCACGATGAACAGCAGCCATACTTCCAGAATTGCCGGCAGCGTGGCCCCGCCAATTCCGACAACGGTCCATGCGATAAGCCCCGCCAACGTCATCGCCACACCGCGCCGCGCCGCCGTGCAAACTCCAGCCTTTGCTCGTCTAGTGAGCGTACTGTTATCTTGGACTAACTCCAGGTGGCTTCGTCTCGCGGGTTGGACTGCCACAGTTACTAAACCGTGAGCGCATTATTCCAAATGTCTGAACGGAAAGAAAGATGCTCCGCGCCCCCAAGGAGACGATTCCAGGACTTTTTTGGGAGAGTTTATGTCAAGCTTGCATCAGTTTGCCGGTCCCAGGGATTGGAGGATCTAAAGCGTCCTCGATTGAGTCTTCACTGATTGACAACTTGTGTCGAGTTGCCGGCGAAATTACAACAGTCGATTACAGTGAAAAGAACACTACGACAACGGGGGAGCGCAACCGTGACAAAACCCAAGAGGAGTGGAGTAGCTGAGTACATAGCAAAATGCCCAAAAGAGGCGCAAGGCAATTTGGCGAAAATCAGAGCGGCCATTCGGGCGGCAGCGCCGGGTGCCACTGAACGCACCGATTATTTCCAATGGCCCGGATATTCCTATCCAGGATTTGATTATGACGGGATGTTTGCTTGGTTCAGCTTCAAGACACCACACATACGCCTGCATGTTCGCCCGCCAGTAATACAAAACCATAGGAAGGAACTTGCAGGTTTTGCCACCTCGAAAGCCGTTGTCAACTTTCCAATGGGTGAACCGATACCAATAACTTTGGTGAAGAAACTGGTGAAAGCAAGCATAAAGGCAATGAAGGATAAGCGCATCAATTCTATAAAAACGTGACTGCCTCGGATTCTGGAATACTTCTGGCGACCGCTACGCTCAATTCTTGTTCGAAACAAAGCTAGGCGTATCAAGCGAAGCCATTGAAAACACACTCTCTTGGGAAGTGGCGCGCCCGGAGGGATTCGAACCCCCGACCCTCTGCTTCGAAGGCGTCGGGCAATAAATCTAAGTCGTGTCTTTGCCGTCGCATCCGGGCAGCGCTGCTTGCTTCAATTGTTCCAATAATGTTCCAAGAAATGAGCCAGCGTGTGAAGGGTTCCTGTGTCTCCGGAGAGGCCCTGATCCTGACCGCCCGCTGCCACGACCCTATCCCGCTGGTTCGCAAGCTGCGGCGGCGTTTTGGACCAGCCCCACGTGATGACTGGCAGGTAGGCTGGGACTGTCGGGCCGCTACCGCGTTATTTCTATTTTCTGCTTTGCCTCCATTCGGCTCGATCAATCGCAAGTAGCGGAATAATTCCCGCAAAATACGCGTAGTGTAGAATTGAGGTTGAAAGCCACTCGGCAAGGAAAACCGGTGATGGACAACCGTACCATCTGGATGCCTGATACGAGCACGATCAACGCTCTCGCGGACGATCCCGACAGCGAGGCGCTGATCGCGGGCTTGAGGTCGGGGTACTTCATCCGGTTTCCGTTCACATGCGTGTCCGAAGTTCTCGCAACTACGTCCGGCGCACGTAGAAAGCACCTGCTGCGTGTGTGCCGGAGGCTTCTATCATCGGCGGGAGATTGCATCGAACCCCATCATGAGATCGTAAAGATAATGGTTGCGCGGTTCGAGAAGTGCCTGCCGCTCGGCCTGGAATACGTCAACCTCAGGATGGTGGAGGCTGAGCACGAAATCCTTTGCGCTCAGAACTTCGATGACAGTCTCGCCACGCAGGAGCGCGAGGAAGGCCGGACCAACGACAAGGTATTTCGCGGTGTGTATGCCGGCGCGAAGATTGCGTTCAATCGGTTAGCTGCCGCAGGCACGCAGATGCCGGGCTGCGTAGCGGAACTGGTGTCCCGTTTACAGAAGGGCGGGGCGTTCTGGGCGCTCGCCCGGAACCTCTACGAGCGAGCGGCGACGAAGCCTGCCGACGATGCGACCGTCCAGAGGTTCTACGGCGAGTGCGCGCCATTCCGTGCACTGATGATTGCTCTCTTCGCAGCGCAGTTTGACCGCTGCATTAGGTCGCCGAACATAAGCCCCTCCCTGAAGGCGGGCCGGAACGACACGTTCATGGCGACTGGTCTTCCTTACTGCGATGAGTTCGTGACGAACGACAGCGGACAGTTGGCTTGCTACAGGGAGGTTATTTCCCTAGCCGGACTCGACCTCAAGCTTCGCTCATACGAGGAATTTCGCAGTGGATTCACTGCGATCGGCAACGCCACCGGTTCCGTGAGAGATCACGCGGTGCCGGAGCCGTGAATGTAACTGTGCCGCGGTGTATGTGGGCCGGCATTTCGCGCTTACGTTCTGAAGATGACAAAGCTGAATGATGACTTTGCATTCCTGCCAGATGTGCCTGCCGCACATGTTGTCGGGAGGCTCGCCAAGACCGATGGTCACGAGCTGAAAAGCGGTAAGCCGGCAAGCTCGGAAAGCTCCGCTGCCCTCGCAGTGAACACCCTTGGTTGGTTCCACGAACGGCCAGAGCGCCTCCCGCCGTTTCCCGTGCTCGAACTTGACCATAAGTCGTTCACAATGGGTGGCGCTATCAGCTCCATACGCTTCCATGGCGTAACGTCTCACGCCACTGACCATATCCGGCGGAGCCGTTGACTGGGTACTTGAGTCGGCCTAATCTTCTACGAATAACTTCCCCTTCGAAATGACGAGGAAAGTTCTCTCTCGGTCCATTTGGAAATGCTGGGGCAGCAGGAGCTTTGCGGTGGTAATCACCCAACTGAAAGTCGCCGCAGCGAATGATTTCCTCGACTGGCGTCGAGGGTACATTCTGATGCAACGGCTGACTCGGCCCGTACTCTTCTCTCTTCTGCTCGTCCTTGCCCTTAGCAACAACGAAAGCGCACAGACAACAAACTCCGGCGGATTGGCCGGGGTCGTGACGGACCCCAGCAAAGCCGTCGTACCCGCTGCGTATGTCGAGATCACTGACAACGCCAAGGGAACGACACAAGCGACGAAAACCGGTCGAGATGGGCTGTACCGATTTTTCTTTCTGTCACCGGGCAGTTACTCCTTGACAGTGACGCGTGCGGGGTTTCGGCAAACGAGACAGTCCGTGAACGTATTGGTCGGCCCGCCGGTGACGGTAAACGTCACGCTGGAAATCGCGAAAGAAAACACCACGGTGGAGGTGATGGGGGACGCGCCGCTTATTCAGGCGGAGAATGGAGATGTCTCCGCCACGATGAACCAGCAGCAGATTTCCGAAGTTCCCAACCCCGGCAACGACCTTACTTATCTAGTGCAGACCGCTCCGGGCGTGGTGATGAATACGGACCGGACAGGCGGCGCCAACTTTTCGATTCTGGGGATGCCGGGCACTTCCTATCTCTACACGATGGATGGGATGAACGATGTGGATAGCTTGACTAATCTCAACCTGGCGGGATCCCTCAACCTGCTCTTGGGCCAAAACCAGATTCAGGAAGGAACAGTGGTGAGCACCGGCTACTCCGGACAGTTTGGCGGAGCGGCCGGCGGGAACATCAACTACGTCACCAAGTCGGGAGGCAATTCGTTTCACGGCAACGCGCAATATTATTGGAGCGGCCCGAGTTTGAACGTAGACAGCCCGCTCGCTGTCGCGAACCAGTGGGCCGCTTCATTGGGGGGGCCGATTAAGAAAAACAAGCTGTTCTTTTTCTTCGATAGCGAAGGGATGCGCCTCGAGCTTCCCCAGATTTTCGGTGTGGTGATTCCGAGTCCGCAATTCGAAGCCGCGACGATCGCAAATATCGACGCACGCTTTGGCTCCGCTTCCGCTTCGAACGCATTCTACCGCCAGATCTTCGATCTCTATGACGCTACGCCGGGAGCGAATTCGGCGGCGGCAGGCGGCTTCTCTCCAGGGGACCTCGGCTGCACCAATTTTGTGGGACCAGCCGGATTGGGCACCTCGGTCGCTTGCGCACGCCACTTTATCGAAACCCGCGCCCGCCCGAGTCAAGATGCCCTGACGTCCGGCCGTGCGGATTGGGACATTCGTCGAAGCGATCGCGCGTTCTTTCGCCTTCAGTACGACGGCGGGCATAGCTCGGCGCACAGCGACCCGATCAGTCCGGCATTTGATGCGGATTTCAAGAATCCGTGGTGGCAAGGCCAATTGAATGAGACCCATACGTTCGGCTCATCGGGAGCCAGCCAATTCTTGCTCGCGGGATCTTATCTCGCCCCGATTCTTGGACTGACAAATCCCTCTCAAGGGCTCTCCGCATTCCCTGCGAACCTCGGTTTTGCGCAGGGTCCGTTCACCGTGCTGGGGCCGGACTGGTTCTACTCAAAGGGAATCGGCAGGTATGAAACGCACTTTCAGCTTGCCCAAGACGTCGTGAAAACATCGGGGAGTCATAAGTTCGGATTCGGGGCTAATTTCGAAAAAACCTATTGGAGCCTCCTGGCCTACGGAAACAATGCGGTCGCGCAGTTGGTTTCGCTGAGCCTCGATGCCTTTTATCAAGGTGGTTTTGACCCGGCTTCTCCCGATGTTAATTTTACGCAACTGAATCAGTCGTTCCCCTCGGCGCTCTCCCATCGCTTAAGTTTTTACGATTTCGGGCTGTATGCGCAAGACGACTGGCACGCGCGCCCTGACTTGACTTTCACAATCGCGCTCCGCGCGGAGCACTATTCCAATCCGCTCTGCGAAGACGGCTGCTTCACGCGCATGGCTGGACCTTTTGATTCGGTAAGCCATGATCCCGACCAGCCCTACAATCAGGCGCTTCGCATCAACCAGCGGCACGCTTATCAGGCGACGGATAGAATTGTTTGGTCTCCGCGGGCCAGTTTTGCCTGGCAGCCGCTTGGGCTATCGAGCCGCAGTGTGATTCGCGGCGGAATCGGCTTCTTCCATGACCCTCCGCTTGGCGTGCTTCCGTATGCGCTTTCCTTCACTTCGCCTCTGGTCGTCAATTTTTTCACGATCGCGGGAAACAATCTCACTCCGGATGAGAAAACCAGCCTCTTTAAGGACGCCCACAATTCTAATGAGGAATTTATCAACAGTTTTCGCGCCGGCAAAAACTTGGCGCAGATACGGGCGAAGGATCCAAATTTTTCCCCTCCGGCACTGGGGCTCCCTGGAAGAGTCACACACTCACCGCAATATCAAAGATGGAGTTTGCAGTGGCAGCAGGCATTCGGAGCCGGCACGTCACTGAGCGTCGGTTACTTTGGGCATCACGGCATTCACGAAATGGTCGAAAACTGGAATACCAATGCCTACGGATTTGGCTCGCTTCCCGCGGGTCTCTGTACGCATCCGCCGGTTGCGCCCTGTGCCGACCCACGATTTGGCTGGGTGGTGGAGCTTAGCTCGGATGCTGTCTCCAGCTATAACGGCATGGTGATTTCGTTTCAGCACCGGTTCAGTCGCGCGGGCAAAGGTATTCTTCAGGCCAACTACACCTATGGCCACGCCCTCGATGAGGTCTCTAACGGCGGAGATCAGAACTTTACGTTTGGTGGCAGCGCCATCGCTCCGCAAGATCCGTCCAATTTTCGCGGTGAGTATGGGGCCGCGGAGTACGATGTGCGCCACTCCTTCAATGCCAGCTACGTGTGGGAGCTGCCAGTCAAGCCGGCCCTGCGCGGCCACGGATCGAGCCGTCTGCTTGAGGGATGGCAAGTCTCGGGAACAATCTTCGGGCGCACTGGATTTCCCTATTCCGTCTTCGACTACGCAGAATCGATCCGGCTGGCACAGAACAACTACATGGGATTGATATATGCCGTGCCCGCCGGTCCTCTCGGTTCAGGATCCTCCTGCGGTGACGGAGCTGCGTTCCCGGCTGCGCCGCATCCTTGCCAGCCTTCGCAGTTTTTGGATGACGGGCAAACGCCCAATCCGAAGGCGCGCTTCGTGCAATCTGGTTGCGAGACCGGTTTCAACAGCGGAAACTTGCCGGGCCCGTCAGGACCTTGCAGTGGACCGGCAGTGTCGTTCGCGCAGGGACGTAATCGTTTCCGCGGGCCGGGCTACTTCAACGCGGACCTGGCCATCATGAAGAACACAAAAATCCCCGGCCGGGAAAATGGGGTATTGGGGCTCGGTTTTCAATTCTTCGATTTGTTCAACCGTCTTAATCTTTCCCTGCCGGATAACGCAATCTCTTCACCAACCTTTGGGCAGATTTTTTCGTCGGACCAATCGCCGACCAGCATCCTCGGGGAAAATCTGAGCCCGGGCGGCAACGCGCGGCGGATGATCCAGTTGAAGGCGCAGCTCACGTTCTAAGAAAGGGCGCGGAAGTTCAGAAGTTTTCCATCATCCACATGTTGGCGGTCATGGTTGAGTTCTGAATCGCCAGGTGCCGCCCATCGGGAGACTGCACGGCCCAAGGGTAGAATCCGCCGTTGTTTTTCCACAGCAGGGCGGCGTGGCCTTGCGAATCCACATGAAATAGGCCCGTTCCTCCTTTGACTCCATTGGTCACAAACAGCCCTCTTCCGTCGGCTGCCCAATACAGGATTTGGCGATCGCGCAGTTCGTTGGTGAGTGAAAATTGCAGGAGCTTGCCATGAGTGGAAAAGATTTGGATGGGTTGGTCGCGGCCGATCACCGCGGCGATCCGGGAACCGTCCGGTGATACATCGCAAGGAACCCAGCGGAGGTTCGGATCGACGTCGTAGCGAAATAGCTCCTCGCCTCGGCCCTTGAGCGGGTCAAAAGACGTAACAATCATCTGGCTGGCGTCCGCGGAACGCTCCACGATCGCGCAGAAATCCGAGGGAGCTCTAGCGCAGAGAATCCGGCCGCCGTCAAACGTGAATAGCAACTCCGGCGAACCGCCCGAAATCGGAGCGCGCATAAGCCGAAACCGTTTTTCAGCACCCCTTCCCATATCGATGCACCAGATCACCCATTTGCCATCCGGACTAACTCGAGCGCTACTGAAATTGCCGGCGGCGGAGACGAGAAGGTCCGGCATGTCTTTGTCCAGATTTTGCCTGTAGATCGCGTTCTGGCTGTTCCGATTCGAAAAGTAGATGACGGATTTGCTGTCCGGCGTCCAATCCATGGGATTTCCTCCCATCTCGGGCGTGAATTCCCGCGAGCGAAGGATGTGCTCTCCGCGCGCATCCACATCGGCCACGTAAACGGACTGCCGCGTCGCCTCTCCACGAAACGCCAATTGCTTGGCATCAGCAGTGAAACTCGAATAGGTGGGGCAAATTCCGGCCCAGTTTGTCAGGCGCCTGGACTTTTCGAGCCGCGCGCCGGTTTGCAGATCAATTCGCGTCGTCCAATAATTGCAGGTTCCACTCAACGAATCCGGCTCCGGCAACTCATAAAGTAAGCGCCCATTCGGCAGCCACGACATGTCGTTAATTTCGCCGAATTCCGGAGCGGGAAAAATAGTGGTGCGAGAACCACCATTGACGCCTCTGCTGGCCAGTATCGGATCTCCGCGGCCGTCGAACGCGACATAAATGTATCTCTGTTGATCCGGAGACAGATCAAACCAGTCGATCGGCCCATCATCGCGGGCTGCAAGGACCCTTTGGGGATTCTCTCCATGAACCCCCATCAGCCACGCTTCACCCTCACCGAACCGTTTCTTGTTGGCGCCGAAGGCGATGAGGGAGCCGTCGCGCGATACGCTATAGGCCTGAGCATCTTCGCGAATCTTTCGGGGCGATCCTCCCAGGACGGAGACCAGCCAAACGCTGGTGCCCACTGAAAACCAACTGCCGCCGTCTCCACCCGGAGGATGAGCGTTGGCTAGAAACGTTGTCCGGTCGGGCAGCCACGCGGCGATTATTTCCCAATCAAAATTCTTGGCCTGGAGCTCGGCGGTTTCGGGAATGGCCCTGATTTCACCGCTCTGAAGAATCTTGACGTGCATCCCCTTTCTGTCGGAGTACACCAGGTATTTGCCGTCCGGCGAAATGGCCCCGCTAATGACGACGTTCTCTGCGGAATTTGTTGTGAGCTGGCGCAACTTCAAGTCTGGCGTCACGGGAAGTTCCGCAGGCCGGCGCCGCGCAAACCAGAGAAATCCGAAAACGATGAAGATCGCGGCGGTGCTTGCCAGTGCTAGCGTCCACCGGCGCGATGGGCGTTGCAGCTGGATTTCTCGTGCTGAGGCGACCAGGTCGGTCTGAAAGTGTGAGGCCGTCTGATAACGCGCGTCCCGATCCTTCTCTAAAGCCTTGCTGATAATCCGCTCGAGCTTCGCCGGAATTTCGGGATTCAGTGCGCGAGCCGGCGCCGCCACCTGCTTCAGTATGGCTTCCTGAAGCTCTGATCCCGTATCACCTTTGAAGGCGCGCTTTCCAGTGGCCATTTCGTAAAGCACCAGGCCAAAGGAAAACAGATCCGTCCGTGCGTCCAACTTTTCGCCGCGCACTTGCTCCGGCGACATATAACCCGCCGTGCCCATAGCCGCTCCGGTGAGAGTCAGCGCAGGATGTACAGTTTGCGATGCTTCCGCTTCGGCGGGAACCACGGGACTTGAGTCGAGGTGATCCGATCCCTGCAGTTTGGCCAGGCCGAAGTCGAGGATCTTGGGCTCGCCGCGCGTGGTGACGACGATATTGGATGGCTTAATGTCGCGATGCAGAATGCCGCGCGCATGAGCCGCTTTCAGTGCGTCAATGATTTGTATTCCGAGTTTGAGCAATTCTTCCGTCGGGAGCGGTGCGCCGCCGATGCGATGGTCGAGAGTTTGGCCTTCGAGTAATTCCATGGAAATAAAAGGTTGGCCATCGGAATCGTCAATATCGTAAATCGTGCAGATGTTCGGATGGTTTAGAGCGGAGGCAGCGTGGGCCTCTCGCTGAAACCGCTCCAACGCCAGGGAATCTCCGGTGAGCTGAGTGGGAAGAAATTTCAACGCGACCATGCGATGCAGCCGGGTGTCTTCCGCTTTGTAAACGACTCCCATGCCGCCGACACCGAGTTTTTCCAAAATCTGGAAACGCCCGAGTTTCGCCCCTGTCAGGACGGGAGCGTCCAGGCTCTCGCTGGACCTGTTGCCGGCCATGAGTTTCGCAGCGACCTCGAAGGCCGGACCTTCAATAAATTTTTCGGCCGAGCTTTCGTATGAGAGGAGCGATTCGACTTCCCGGCGCAAATCGTCGTCGCCCTTGCAGGCCGTCTCGAGCAATCCGGCACGCTGGGCGGCCGGAACGCGGGCGGCGGCGTGATACAACTCCTCGACGCGGCGCCAGCGTTCAGGATCCATGGCGTGCGTCTCTACTGAGTTCGCGCAAAAGCCACACTTTGGCCATTTTCCAGTCGCGCATCACAGTGTCCGGCGAAACTTTCAGGACCTCCGCCGTTTCTTTGACGTCGAGGCCCCCAAAGAATCGCATTTCCACGACGCGGCTCTTGCGCTGATCGATTGCGGCCAGCTTGTTCAAAGCCTCATCGAGGGCCGCAAGGTCCGTATCCATTTTCGGACCGGCCAGTAGGGCTTCATCGAAGAATACGCGCGTGACTTTGCCGCTTCTTTTTTGGTAGCTGCGGGATCGAGCGAAGTCTGTCAGAATCCGGCGCATCAATTGCGCGCAGATGGCGAGAAAGTGGGAGCGATTCTGCCAGCTCACCTTCTGCGCGCCCACCAATCGGAGGTAGGTTTCGTTGACCAACGCCGTGGTCTGGAGAAGGTGCCCGGGCCGCTCTCCGGCCATGTACCGCCGCGCCGCCTGGCGCAACTCGCGGTAAACCAAGGGAGTCAATTTACGCAGGGCCTCTTCGTCACCGCGGCCCCAGGAAATGAGCAGGCCAGTCACATCATCTTTCGAGGGGATATCCATTTAACCCGTTTAGAGGCTTGACTTTGGGACTTTGCCGGGGAGCCTACCATAATTACGCTTCCGCTTCTACCGCCCTCGAAGCGGAAGTTTTTGATCGCGTGCCAGTTTTTCGACGAATTTCCCGCCTTACTGAACGAGCCGGAAGTCCAGATCGTTCCACGGCAATCCGAGTCCGGCCCGCGGAGGCGTCATGAGAACTTCAGTCTTGCTGCTTACTTTCACTTTCAATCTCTGCCTTCTTATTGGCGCCTGCGGAGGTGCGGGAGGTACCAATACGCCGCCGCCCAGTCAGCCCTCTGTCACTATTTCCGCCTCGTCGGACTCCGTCAGCTTGGGCCATTCCGTCACACTCACGTGGTCGAGCACAAACGCCGATTCTTGCGAGGCCTCGGCGACCCCCAGCGAAGCCGACTGGACGGGCTCAATGGCCACGAGCGGCTCGCAATCGGTTCAAGCTACCGCCGCAGGATCTGTGGCCTATACACTCTCATGCATGGGGGCTGGCGGCAGTGCCTCGCACTCCGCAGCCGTTACCTGGAACGTTGCGCAGCTTGCGATCACCTCCGGCGCTCCGGTATCCGGGACTGTCAGTATTCCTTACGACGTGCACGATTGCGGCAACCACACCAATTGCTCCGGTTTCCCATTGACCGCGTCCGGCGGCGTCGCGCCGTACGGCTGGAGCTGGGCGCCAGCCCAAGGTTCATCGCTGCCGCCGGGACTGAACATAAGAGCCAGCACTCACGACACGTGTCCGGACTCCTCAGGCGGCACTGGTTTCATCGCCATTTGTGGGACGCCCACAACTGTCGGCACCTACAACGTAATTGTGAAGGTGGCCGATTCAGCCTCACCGGCTGACTCGGCGAGCGCGAACTACTCCATCGTGATCCGAAATCCCAATCCACCGACTATTAATTCGACGATTACTCCGTCCGCTGGAGCGGTGAACCTGCCGTATAGCTTTTCTTTCCGAGCGTTCGATGGGCTTTTGCCACTGAGTTGGAGCGAAACGGGCGCGCTGCCTCCGGGATTGGCGCTCGCTCCGAACGGCGTACTTTCCGGCACTCCCACAGCGACCGGTGACTTCCCCATTATGGTTGATGTCACAGATTCGCTTGGCCGGGCTGCGGCGCCGGTGGGTTTCACGGTTCAGATTTTCTTACATGGTTTCGCGTCAACCGGGAGCATGACGACCACGCGCGTCGCACTTCTCGCGACCCTGCTCTGCGATTTATCCGCCGGTCAGTGCAATGACATCAAGGTGCTGGTGACGGGCGAAAGCGATCCTTCCGCTGAGTTGTACGATCCCGCGAGCGGAACCTTTGCAGCGACGGGTAATTTGGGGATCTCGCGCAACGGGTATACCGCGACTTTACTGAAGAATGGAAAAGTGCTCATAGCGGGTGGAGTTGATGCGAACTCGATGAAGCTCGCGACCGCCGAGCTCTACAATCCCGCCAGCGGAACTTTTGTGCCAACCGGCAGCATGGGTACGGCGCGTGCATTTCATACGGCGGCCTTGCTCGGCAGCGGGAAAGTGCTGGTAACGGCGGGGCAAGGTGCGGACGGGGCGGCGTTGGCAACGGCGGAGTTGTACGACCCCGCGAACGGAACTTTTGCGCCAACCGGCAGCCTGGGAACTGCGCGTACCTCTCCCGTGGCATCACCGCTCAACGGCGGAAGCGTTTTGATAGCGGGCGGAGTGGATGCAGGCGGAAATACACTCGCGACGGCCGAGCTGTACAATCCGGCGAGCGCCACGTTCGCCTCAACCGGCAGCATGGAGGTCGCACGCGCCGGGCTCGTTGCGACATTGCTGAAAAATGGAGACGTGCTGATGACAGGCGGATTTGACAACTCCGCTGAACTTTATGATCCGGGTGCTGGTTCATTCTCAGCCACCGGCAGCATGTCAACGGCGCGCGTGCTTCACACCGCCACGCTGCTTCCCGATGGGACCGTGCTAATAGCCGGGGGAGAAGGCAACAACGGTGGGATGATCACGGCGGAACTTTTCGATCCGGCTAGCGGCACTTTTTCTCCTACCGGCAGCATGACCATCGCGCGAGCCCAGCACTCGGCGACTCTGCTTAGCACCGGAAAAGTGCTGGTAGCCGGTGGCCACGATGACGAACTGAACGCCCTCGCAACGGCCGAGTTGTACCAGTAGCGTGCGGCACATAAGCCGAATCGCTGGTGAATTAAGCTTCGAAGAAAAAGGATTTGCAGCCATGTTCGGTAGGCGGCAAATCCGAGTTTGGAAGGATGTTATGAAACGCTTTCCAACATTGCGTGTATTTCTCGTCGCGTTCTGTGCCTGCCTCACCATCTCAGCTCAAACGGATGCGCAAAGTCCTCGTAGCGACTTTCTGCCTTCGCATCTTCATCATAACTAGATTGTGAGAGTCGTCGGGACGTTCGGCGGCTTTCACGGACAAGTAAACGACGATAGCGTCGTCCTACACAACGCTGGCGTCGTTGCCGGCCTGAATCTTGCCTTCGGCTGGTCACGTCGGTCCAAAACCTGTACCTTG
>DATJAD010000096.1:0-3538 GCA_035516615.1 Candidatus Acidiferrum sp. | reverse complement strand
GTCAACGTGGACACCGACCAGATGGTGCCCAAGCAATTCCTGAAAGCTCTCACTCGCGAGGGCTTTGGCCGCACTCTTTTCTATGACTGGCGTTATCTTTTGCCGGAAGAAAAACCCAATCCCGATTTCATCCTCAATCGCCCGGAATATAAGGGCGCTTCGATTCTTCTCACGCGTGCCAACTTCGGCTGCGGCTCTTCGCGCGAACACGCGCCCTGGGCCATCGCCGATTACGGTTTTCGCGCTCTCGTCGGCCCCAGCTTCGCCGATATTTTCTACAACAACTGTTTCAAGAACGGGATTCTCCCCGCGACTCTTTCCGAAGAGCAGATCGAAGAGCTCTTCCGCCGCACCGAATCCGAGAAAGGTTACAAACTCACAGTGGACCTGCCGAATCAGACGGTGAGCGACAGCTACGGCCTCGTCTATAAGTTTGAAATCGCGCCGTCGCGCAAGGAAGTTCTGCTCAAGGGCCTCGACGACATCGGCACTTCGCTGCAGCACTCCGGCGTCATTGACGCCTACGAAAAAGCGCATCACGCGACCGCCACGATGTTTTCGCCTGTTGACGTCAAGAACTACGGCTGACCCGGCAACTCCGCCGCCGAGTCGCTTGACACTAAGGCCATCATCGTTAACATGCTGTGCTTATGACTTACCAAGTAAGGCCATTCCGCTGGTTCGGGGCGTTTTTTCTTGTCTTTTCCGCGCTTCTCTGTTCCACTTCCCGCGCCGCCGATAATTGGGTCAAAGTTCGCAGCGCACACTTCACCGTCGTCACCAACGCCAACGAGAAGGAAGGCCGTAAGATCGCCACACAGTTCGAACTTTTCCGCGCTACCTTCCACAACGCCTTCCCCGCTCTGCGCGTGGATCAAGGCCCGCCGATCATCATTCTTGCCGCCAAGAATCAGAACACCATGAAGGAACTCTTGCCGGAGGAATATGAAGCCAAGGGCCACATTCACCACGCGGGAATGTACCAGGGCGGCGTGGACCGCCATTACGTGATTCTCTCTCTCGACGCCGAGGGGGACAACCCCTACCACACCCTGTATCACGAATACACCCACGCCCTCCTCCACCTCAATTTCACGAACCTGCCACTCTGGTTCGACGAGGGCATGGCCGAATATCTGGGCAACGCCAGCATTGGCGACAAGGAAGTTCGCATCGGCAAAATTCCCGCCTACCATCTGCAAGTCCTTCAGTCCAACCGGCTGATTCCTCTGGACACGCTGCTCACCCTGGGGCAAGACTCTCCCTACTACAACGAGAATAACCAAGTCTCCGCCTTTTACGCGGAATCCTGGGCGTTGGTGCATTACCTGATGATGGACCCGGATGCCCGCAAGCAGCAGCTTCTTCCGCATTTTCTCCAGGCCTGGACGAACTCCGGCGACTCCATGGTTGCGGCCCGCGAAACCTTTGGAGATCTGAATCGCTTTCGGAAAGTGATCGAAAACTACGCGCGCCAGCAGTCTTTTTTCGAGGGCGTGCTCAAACCTCCGCTTGAAAACGCCGATAAAACGGATCAGGTCACTCCTCTCTCGCCGGGCGAAGTCATTGCCTACCGCGCGGATTTCTTCGTGCACCATAACCGCACCGAAGCTGCCGCTCCTCTGCTCGCGCAAGCCTTGCAACTGGAACCCAATTCGCCATTCATTCACGAGTGTCAGGGAATCTACCAGTATCGCCACGGCGATCTTGCAGCCGGCGAAAAGGAGATGCGTGAAGCAATCCGTTTAGGCTCCACGGACTTTGCGGCGTTTTATTACCAGGGAATGCTTGTGACGCGCGAGGGCTTTCCCAGCGACACCCGAAGAGAAGAAGCCATAGCCTCACTCAATAAGTCCATCCAGCTCAATCCGCAATTTGCTCCCGCCTACAGCGCGCTCGCCAGCGCCGACCAATTTTCCCCGGACACGCAGACTCAGGCCATCAATGCCGCTGTCCAGGCCGTCAAACTCGATCCCACGACGCTCGGTTACGCCGTGCAACTGACCTATCTGCTTCTGAATAACAACAGGCTCGCAGAGGCTCGAACGATGTCCTCGCGCATTACCGCCGCTGCCCGGACGCCACAGGATAAGGAAATGGCGGAAAATCTCCAGCTTCGGTTGAAGGAACGCGAGCAGTGGGAGAAGAGCCAGCAAGCTGCCGCGCCAGATTCCTCGACGACCAGCAGATCAATCCAGATCTCCCCCGCTGCATCCGCGAACGCGCCTTCGGCGTCAGCGCCGGCGCCTGCACGACCTATGGCGCTCGAAGGGCATGTTTTGGATGTCGAGGGGCAAATCAGCAACGTGGCGTGTTCCAAATTCCCTGAGATCACGTTGGTCATATCTCTTCCGTACGGATCGGCGACGTTTCATGCCGCGGACATCACCAAAGCGCCCTTCGCTACCGCGGAAAATTCCCCGCCCGCGGATCTGAACACGTGCGGCGCCTGGAAGGGTCGCCGCGTCAAGTTGTGGTTTCAGTTCACGCCCGGCAAGGAGTACACCGGCGAAATCACTCGGCTCTACTTTTTCTGATAAACCGTCCGCCCGCCCACCACGGTTCGCAGCACTTCGGTTTTCACGTATTCGGCCGGCGGCACTTTCGTTAAATCGTTCGAAAGCACGATAAAATCCGCGAATTCTCCGGGCTTCAGTTCGCCCTTCTTCCCTTCCTCGAACTCTGCATACGCTGAGCCGCTAGTGTACGCGCGGATGCAATCTGCGAGGGAAATCTTCTCCTGCGGTTCCCAGCCGCCCGGAGGCCCGCCGTCGGGAAGTTCGCGCGTGACGCACGCATATAGTCCCCGGAAGGGAGAGATGGGCTCAACGTCGTAATCCGTGCCAAACGCCAGCCGCACGCCGTATTTTTCCATCGTGGCCCAAGCGTAAGCGCCTTTCGAACGCTCGGGTCCAAGCCGCAGCGGCGCCCAGCGCATGTCGGTCGTTTCGTGCGAGGGTTGCATCGAAGCGATGACATTCAATTGCGCGAAGCGTTCAAAATCGCCGGGGGCGACGACTTGCGCGTGCTCGATCCGGTCGCGGCGATCGCGCGAGCCATTCGAATGGACCACTGCCGCGAAGATATCGAGAGCGACATGATTGGCGCGGTCGCCGATGGCGTGAAAATTGATTTGGAATCCCGCCTTATCGCGTTCGATGGCCATGGTTTGAAATTGTGCGGGATCAGCCGTCAGGATTCCGCTGGTCGAAGGATCGTCGGAATACGGCGCGAGCAAAGCCGCCGTGCGCGAACCGAGTGCACCATCCAAAAATCCTTTGAGCGAGCCGGTCTTTAGCCATGGATCGGTTGTGCCGCCATCCCTGCGCATTTCTTCCAGTTTTTCGAGCGGCAAAACAAACGGCAGCCATTCCGTGATGCGTACAGTAAGTTTTCCTTCATTTTTCAGTTGCCTGTAAATCCCGAAAGAATCGCCGGGCGAAAAATCCTGAATCGAAGTCACGCCGTTTTTCGCCACATCCGCGAGCGCCATTTCGATGCCGCGTTTGTGCTGCTCGAGCGTAAGCGGAGGAATCTT
>DATJAD010000095.1:0-11722 GCA_035516615.1 Candidatus Acidiferrum sp. | reverse complement strand
TGTTCCTTCCGGGACGCTGGCAACTCTGCGAGGGCAAACGATCTCCACTCAAGTTCTTACGGCTGATCCAAAGAAAGTGGTTTGGAAGGGGCCCGTTTCCATCCTGGTTGACGGGACAACTTCCGGAGCGGCGGAAGTGCTGGCCTCGGCCATCGAGGCTAACCACCGGGGCGACGTCGTGGGAGAGCGGACGTTCGGTCTGGCCTCTGAGCAGAAATTGATTCCGATCGAGGACGGCTCTGCGTTGATCCTGACGGTTGGAAACTATTACAACGCGGACGGCAAGTCCATTCTGGAAGAAGGCGTTGCTCCCACGGAAGTGGTGCAAGCCACGAACGACGACAGCGAGGAAGATGACGATACAGCTGCGTCCGCGGATCAGCGCAAGCATGAAAAAGCGGAGCCGCAACCATTGTCCGCGGATGATCCTGTTTTCCAGAAAGCAATTGAACTGCTACAAGCGCCAGCGCCCGTGAAAAAGGCCGCCTGAAGCCAGTGAGCGAAAAGGGCGGGGACCGGCGCTCGAACGCCCCTAAAAATCTCCTTTCAAAGAATGATTTCCGTACACTTCTGGCGATTGCGGTGGTGTGCGCAGCGGCAGTCAGCGGGTGCCGGAAGCCTTCCCGCGGAGCGCTGGAGCCCGCGCAGGTCCACACCATCACGCAGGAATTTGCCGGTGCCGCCAGCGCTTCCGCGCCCGCAGGGACAGAGGTTTGGACCGCCAAACGAGCGTCCGCAGCAGAGCCAGAGGCTCCCGATGGCGTATCCATTTTGACTCCGATTGACGCCAAATCGGCCGCAGGACAGGCGGCGCTTTCGAGGCTGGTCCAAGCACTGGAAGAAGTGGCGACCAGCCACCATCTGACCGAGGATTCCCCGGAGAAAAGTGCCCTGCCGATGAAATTGGTATTTCGACGGGCGGGAATTCGAACTCATGAGATCGAAATTGTCACTCGCCGATTGGGCGCCACGGGCGCAGGGGAGCATGGGCAGCTGGCGATCATTCTGGACGACCTGGGAAATGATGCTGCAGCGGCGAAGGCGGTCTTTGCGCTGCCGTATCCGTTGACGATTTCCGTCCTTCCGCACAATGCGCATTCCGTGGAGATCGCGGAAGAGGCGCACCGGCGTGGGTACGAAGTGATGCTGCACCTGCCGATGCAAGCCGTGGGGACGCAGAAGCCGGAGGAGGCTGAGCTGCGGCCGGGAATGTCCGCGGAGGAGGTGCGGAAGTTCACTGAGGAAATGATCGGGGCGGTTCCGTACGCAGTGGGAGTGAACAATCACCAGGGGTCCGAAGCGACGGCGGACGCGGAACTGATGAACGAGCTGATGCCGGTGCTGCGGGAACACGGGCTTTTCTACATAGACAGCCGGACGACAGCGGCGACGGTAGCGTACGACACGGCGCGAAATGACAACGTGCACACGGCCTTCCGAAACGTGCCGTTTCTGGATGACGTGGAAGAGACCGGCGCGATTCGAAAGCAACTGGAAATCGCGATGCGGGGAGCGCGGGAAAAGGGTGAGGCGATCGCGATCGGGCACCCACATCCGGAGACCATCGAAGTGTTGTCCGAGATGCTGCCCAAAGCGCAGGCCGAGGGAGTGCGGCTCGTTCTCGTTTCCGATCTGGTGCATTGAGGCCGCGTGACGAGAGCGTCACGTGGAGGATTTTTGGGCGGGATAGAGTAAATGGATGACCAGGACGGAAAGGCCCATTGTGAAGAAAGCGAATACGCTTGCCTCCGGCCCAACCGCGCCGCCGGTCAGCCAAACTGGTCCGTGCAGCGAAGCATTCGAAAGATGGCCGGGAAAAAGAGCGCCGCTGTCCGGAACGGAATAAAGGAAGGTTTCTCCGAAATCGAAGCTGGCATGCCAGCCAACGGCGAGCCACAGGTTTCCGGTGCGTTTGAGGGCGAACGCGAAAACCAGACCCGTGACGACGATTTCCGCCATGCCACGCCAGTCTTCCCCTGGATTCCAGCTGTGAACCGCCCCGAAGAAAAGAGATAGCAAGATTGCAGCGGGCCAGAAACCGATCCCTTCGGCCAGAGTGAATTGAGTGTAGCCGCGAAAGAGGAACTCCTCGTAGAGTCCCACGAAGATGAAAAGAACCATCCAGAAACAAGCCCAACCCACCAAGAGTGGGCCGCGCAGCATGAGGCTCCCAAAGGAATAGCCGCCGCAGAGCGCGATGGAGCCCATCAGCAAGGAGATTTCGCACAGTCCTAAGAAGGCTCCGATCCAGAAACGGCTCGAAAATGCGCGGGGCAGCGGCAAACCATATTCGCCGGCCGGGCGATGCTCGAGGCGGGCCATGAGCAGAGCCGCGAGATAGACGGAGGCAAAGCCGCTGATTTCCTCAAAAGAAAGCATGGGTGGTGACGTAAAACCACGGGAAAAATCGAGGAACAGAGACCCGAGAAGATCAAACGAGAAATTGAGGAGCAGGGCAAGCGCGGCGTAAAGAAGCAGACGCCAGCCGGCGCGGAGGCCGCGCTCGCTCAGGAAGAGACGCGTCAATAGATGCTGAGGGGGCTTTTCGCGGCGAGGTTCCGGGAACAGCGCGCCGCCCGGGGCGTCAGGACCCATCCGTCACCTCAGCACGAGTTTCGCGAAGGGCATCGTGTTTGGAGAAGAGGGGAAAGAGTTACGGAGCGCTGATGGATGCGGCGCCGAGGATATGCAACGTCTTGGGATCCTGAACGAAAGCAACGAAACGAAGATTCTTGCGCTTCCATTCGGGACCGAGTTCAACTTTTTGCTCACCTGAAAACCACGGCTCCTTGTTCCCGTGCGAAGCGCCCACGCGGTGCAGAGTGCGCAGCACTTCGGAATGATACAAGTCTTCGCCTGCGTTTTCACCGCGGAGAACGTTGTTGTGGAGGCCGCGCTCCGTCACGGCAAGCCAGACATCCCCCTTTTCAGACTGAAGAGCAGGGGGCGGGGCATGCACAACAATCCTCACTTCAATTTGCGAGGGCGTTTCATCGTGAGCTTGCAAATCCAGCACAACTTTCGGCTTGCGCGAGGCATCCACGATTGCCGCGCGAGCCTGTTCTTCGCGGCTGCCGACGAATCCGTCCCAGCCGTCCACAATCATTTGCGGAGTGTAGACGCTGTCGCGACGAAGTAGAGAGGCGTAATCCGCCTGGCGAGAAGTCCACTGCGCGGAAGAAAACGGATCCTTCCAGCCCTGGTGATCCCAATAGTCCACGTGTTCTTCCAAAACAATGATGGGGACACCGCCGACGGTGCCCTGTTTGTCTAGCTTGAGGAGGAGGGCATCTGCGGGAGGACAACTTGAACACCCCTCAGAGGTGAAAAGTTCCACGATGACTGGAGGGATGGGTGAAGAAGTCTGCACCGAATTCATGCGCTTTCCTGAGCACGTAAAAGCCGAGCCAGCGAGGAGCAGACAAGCAAGCGCCGATAGTGAGGAAAGGAATAGTTTCATAGGCCACCTAAGATGAGCCTAAATGAGATACGGTGGGAAAGGCAAAGAAGATGAGAAGAGAGATTTCTTGAAAGAAGAGAGTTGAAGGCAAATAACCAGTTACATAGAATATACTGGTTAGGGCGATTATCGGAGGGGCTCCAGTGACCAAGAAAAGACAGGTTACGGGAAGAAGGGCAGATGATTCGCCCGTCCTCTTAATCGGGGGGCGGCTCTCGGTCAGTTTTGCGAATGTGGCGGGCCAACCGGGGAAGGTGGCGACGCAGGCGCTGACGTGGGAGGAGTTAGTCGGCTTCCTGGAAGTGGCGCAGATCATCACGGCAGACCGGGCAAAGCAACTGCTGACGCTGACACAGAACGAACCGCAGGCGGCTGAGGCTCTGCTGACGCGCGCGGAAAGCCTGGGGGCTGCGCTGCGGAGGATTTTCGGAGCGATGGTACGAAGAGAACGAGTGGAAGCAGAGTGGGTGCGGCCCTTAAATGCGATCTTGCAGGTCACGGAGGGGCATGACGAACTAGTGGAAGCCGGGGACAAATGGAAGATGGAATTTATCGCGCGCGAGGGAGGATTGGAATGGCTGCTGGCGGCCATCGCGCGGTCCGGAGCGGAAGTGCTGGCGGAAGGAACGGATGCGCGGATCAGGAAGTGCGCGAATCCCGCATGCGAACTTTTCTTTTACGACGAGTCGCGAACGCACAAACGGCGATGGTGCTCGATGGCGCTCTGCGGAAACCGCAGCAAAGTGGCGGCGTTCGCGAAACGGCATCCGACGTAAAAGCATGACTCCTAGCGCGGCGACCTCACGTATCGAGGCTGTTCTCCCTTGTCCCACGGATCGTAGGAGTGCGCGAAGACGAGACGTTCGGCAAGGGGCGGATGGCTATAGAGCCAGAAGGTGATGAACGCGGGGGGATTGGGATCCGAGAGATCCACTTCTCCAAGAATCTGAAAGGCGTGGGCGGCGACCTCGGCGGAATTGGGCACGAGGCCGTGGATGACTTCGAGGCCGTAGATGTCCGCATGGTGCTCCTGCATGCGACTGAAGCCATTGACGATGGGGGAGGAAAGAAACATGAGAAGCTGGAAAATGAGAAGAATGACAGCCAGGGCGGCCCAATCGCGCTGTCCATAGATTTTCCAGCGTTTGCCCCAGCGATCGAGCGCCCAGTGAAGTGCGCGATAGGAAATATAAAGAGCGGCGAAAAGCGCGAGAGCAAAAAAGATCAAACCATCACGGACGTGACCCAAGACATAGTGACCGGCTTCGTGGCCGAAGATGAAAAGAGTTTCATCGGGCGTCGTGTCTTGTATCGTGGTATCCCACACAACGACGCGCTTGGAAGCGCCGAATCCCGTCACGTAGGCGTTGATCTGGTTGGTCTTTGTGCTGGCGAGCATGAGGTACATGTGGTCAGGGGGTATATTCAGGCCGGCGCGCTGGGTGACCTTTTCGATCTGCGCGACCAGTTCGGGATGCTGCCTGTTGAGCGGCTCGAACTTGTAAAAGAGCGGATCGATGAACCACGGGCTGATGTAGAAGATGAAGACGAGAATCGGCAACGCCGCCAGCCAGAAGTACAACCACCAGCGGCGGGGACTCTTGCCGATCAACCAGAAAAGAATGAGGAAGAGGAGAATGAAGAGAGCCGTCCAGATGACTTCGTCCTTTGCCCAATCCCAGAACCAAGAGCCCCAACTTTGCACGGATTGGCCGTAGCTTAGGGAGATGGAGTGCCAAGTCATGCGGAGAGGGAGTTCAAGGAGGTCAAGAGTGAGGACCAGCAAGGGAACATAAAGAAGTCCCTGGAGAAAGGCGTTCTCGGTGCGGCGAAGAACGAAGTCGCGATACTTGGCGGCGACGCCGAACCAGAGGATGAGCAGCAAAACCGCAATGTCAAAGAAAACAGAGACAAAGTAGAGTGTGTAGCCAGCGCGCGAATAAGCGACGGCTTTCTCATAGCGTTCGTGAGACAGGGTGTAGCGTTCCGTATCGGTCCTGGCCTGAGTTACGGGAGGATTGACCGGGGGCTCGGACTGTTGTGAGTTGGGAGAAGTCAGTGGGGGCATCGCCTGAGACGCCGCGGGAGGAGGCATGGGCGGAACGGCCAAGGGTCCCGCTTGCGGCGGCGCGGCCGCCTGCGCGGCAACGGCAAGGAAGAAAAGGAAACTCAGAAACGCAAGAAAACGGAATGGCCGTCCAGGCTGCACCGCAAAACCTCCTTGCATTCGCGCGGGAAACGAGCGTGGCGCGGAGAGAGCGGAGCCCGCGCGCGGCGGGAGTATGCAGCACGTTGCGAGTGCACGCAAGGTCCGCGTTCGGCGGAGACAAGGGAAGGCCATAGTGATTTAGATGCGCGGCGGCTGACAGGGAGAGCAGACGGAGAACGATGTAAGGATCAAGGCACCGACGCAGCAGAAGCGGAAGGGTGAGCGGTGACAAGGGAATAATTGCGAACGGCGCCCGTGGTGGCCAGGCTGAAATGCACGATGGAAGTCCAGCGTTCGAGTTTGTAGTGGTGGTACCGATGGAATAGATAAGAAGCGCCGATAGAGGCGGCGAGAGCGGCGGCTTCGACGGCGGCGAATGCGGCGTGATTGTCCACTAAATCGTTGGAAAGAAGAATCTCCTGGCGGCCGCGTCGGCGCATATTGAGCGTGGAAAAATAATCGAGCGTGCGGGAAGCCGCGACGCCGGCGAAGAGCAAGGAATTCTCCCTGTCCCAGAATCTGTGCTTAAAATCGGCGGCCCGGGGTGAAACGGACGCGCTGTGCGAGGTTACATGAGGCACGGGCGCGGAGGGTTTTTGGTGTGCGCTCGCCGCGATGGGCAAGAAAAAAGCGACGAACGGCAGCGCAAAAGACGAGGCGCAGACGCCGAGCGCGCTGATATTTCCTTTTAACATACCATTGCGACCCGATTCAGTATAATCGCGCCGACTTGTTTTCAAGCCAATCCACCTGGAGGAAAAACGGAGTGTTACGAATACGCACGTATACCTGCTTGGGCATCTTTCTAGTGTGCGCAGGATATTCCGTTCATGCCCGTTCGAAAACGGGTGAAGCGGCATCGCCGGCGCAGCGCGCATTTTCATTCCGATATGAGGTGCACGTACCCGAAAACACACTTTCCGCAACCGACTCACATTTGTGGATTCCGCTGCCGCAGTCGGATACGCATCAGGACATCACGGCGCTGCGGATCGAAAGCAAAACGCGTTACATGAGAGGGCGAGACCCGCTCTACGGGGACACGTTTGCGATGTTCACACCGACGGCGAGAGAAGCGAAGGAAGGATTCGACGTGGTGCTGAGCTTCCACGTAACGCGGCGAGAATACAGCGTGAACGTGAGCGCGCCGAAACTGCAAAACGCATCGCTGGTGCTGCCGCTACACGACCGGATGATCCAGCGCTACCTGGAACCGGATAAGCTTATTCCGCTGAACGCCACGATTGCGGAGCTTGCAAAGGAGAAAACCGCAGGCGCCGCGACGCCGCTTGAAGAGGCAAGGCGCATTTACGACTATGTGGCCTCTACCATGCGCTATGACAAAACCGGCGAGGGCTGGGGGCACGGCGACGAGATGTGGGCGTGCAATTCCAAGCGCGGGAACTGCACCGACTTCCACTCCGTGTTCATCGGCATGATGCGCTCGAGCGGCATTCCGGCGCGATTCGAAATCGGATTTCCCCTTCCTGAAGGAAGATCCGAAGGCGACATCCCGGGCTATCACTGCTGGGCGGAGTTCTACATCAATGGAACGTGGATTCCGGTGGACGCTTCGGAAGCTTCGCAAATGCCGGCGAAGCGAAACTACTTTTTCGGAGCCGTGGACGTGGACCGCGTGATGTTCACTTACGGGCGTGACATCCAACTTTCGAACGTGCAGAAGGACGAGCCGCTGAATTATTTCGTGTATCCCTACGCGGAATCGGACGGCAAGGCCGTAAAAGGGCTGCAAACGCACTTTTCTTTCCGCGACGACGCCATGCAGGCAGCGGCCAGCTCCGGACGCTGAAGCGGAAGCGGGCGGCCGTGCGCCGCCGAGACTTTCCGCACGTAATTGATTTGCAACCCAGCGGGGTCCCACCATTGCCTCGCTGCGAACCAGGGCGTATCCTCATCTTTCAGTCCAACGAAGAGAACTGCCATGAAAATAAAATCATTAGCGACTCTGTTTTTTTTCGCTGTGTTTTGCACGCTGATACTCTTGCCTGTAGCCGTCGAGGCGCAATCGCAGAATGCGACGGCGCAGTCCGTGGTACAAGCGGCCAAACGCGACCGTGAACGGAAGAAGGACGCGAGGACCCCGGAGAAGGTGATTACGACCGACGATTTGATGCCTGCGAGGTCAACGGACTCTTCCACACAGAGCGCTGGGCCCTCCGGCAATGCCGGATCGAGCTCTTCCGATGCAACGCAGAATGCGACGGCGCAAAGTTCCGGGGAATCCCCCGGCAGCGCTGCTCCATCCGACGATCAAGCCGCGAAAGAACAGCGGGCTGCGAAGTTGGCAGACTTGAAGAACCAGCTCGCCAGTGCCAAGAGCGATCTTGATCTGGCGCAGCGACAGATCGCGCTGCAACAAGATACGTATTACTCGAATCCGGATTATGTCCACGATACAGCAGGCAAAGCGCAACTGGACCAGATGCAGCGGCAGGCGAGCGATAAAAAGGCAGCCGTCGAGCGGCTGAAAGCGGAATTGGCGGAGCTGCAAGGAAAAGTAGGAACCCCGTCTTCGGCAGCGACGAGCGCCGCAGCCGCCCAGCCTCAGCCCTAATCGCTAGATTTGCCGCCAAGAAGTTTGGCTCCCCACCCCGTATAATCAGTAGCGAGAATTCGGTGGCGAATCCTTTGGATAATTCGTTGGACAAACTTGTGCCGCACCGGTTTTTGCTCGATCTCGCGACTTTGCTTTCGAGGCAGGAAGGCAAGACGATCCTCATCACCGGGGCGGGAGGGTGCATCGGATCGGCCCTTGCGAAGACCTTCCTGAAAGCGAAGCCGAGCAGGGTTTTGATGCTCGATCACTCCGAACAAGCGCTTTACGAATTGGAAATGGAACTGCGCGCTTTCCCGGGAGCCACGCCGCACGAGATCATTCTTGGGGATTTCGCGGATGAGCACCTGCTGTCGGCGATGCTCAGGAAGCACCGGCCTGGCCTGCTTCTTCACACAGCTGCGTTCAAACATGTGCCACTAATGGAGGCGAATCCCTTCGAGGCGATTCGCAACAATGCCGTAGCCACGTGGAGGCTGGGAAGGACGGCTGCGGAACACGGAGTGCGCGAATTGCTTCTGATTTCCACGGACAAGGCAGCGCAACCGCGCAGCATCATGGGAGCGTCGAAGCGCCTTGCAGAACTGGCCGTGTTGCGATGGAAGGCGCCGGGGATGCGCTACTTCGCACTGCGGCTCGGCAACGTGCTGGGATCGCAAGGGAGCGTCGTGCCGCTCTTCCTGGAGCAAATTGCGCGCGGAGGGCCGGTCACGGTCACGCATCCGGAAGTGTCCCGCTACTTCCTCACGCTGGAGGAAACAGTGCAATTGGTGTTCGCGGCAGCGGCAATGAACGATGCCGAAGGCGTGCTCCTGCCAGAACTTGGGGATGCGGTGAGCATTCTTGATCTCGCAAAGCAACTGATCTCTGCGCAACAAAACGGTGAAGCTGACAAGCTCGAGATTCAATTCACCGGCCTGCGTCCAGGGGACAAGCTGCGCGAGGACTTGCTCTCCGATGGTGAAGCTTTGCAGAGGACGGATTGCGCGGCGCTACGGCGGATCAATGGCGCAGTTCCGGCAGAGGACGTCATAGACGAAACTTTTGCGAAACTCGATGGAAGCGTGCGGAGCCGCGATCTCGGCGCGCTCCTCGAAGCCGTTTGCGTTCTTGTTCCTGATTATGAGCCGAGCCAATCGCTTACGAGGGCTTTTTCTACCCGCGTGTCATCGGGCGCGCGGCCATGAGAAACCCCAGGCGAGAGATCGCGGTGGTCACCACTTCGCGTGCCGATTACAGCCATCTTTATTGGCCGTTACGCACGATTGCGGAACATCCCGAAGCGGAATTGAAACTCATTGTGCTCGGGGCGCACCTTGCCCATGAATTCGGAAACACGGTGCGAGAGATCGAGAAGGATGGCTTCGCGATTGACGCGAAGATCGAATGCCTGCTGAGCTCCGATACGGACGTGGGGATGGCCAAGACCATCGGGGTCGCAACGCTCGGGCTTGCGGATCATCTCGGAGCTCTCCGGCCGGACATTCTGCTGCTGATTGCCGATCGCTACGAAATGCTGGCACCGGCGAGCGTGGCGCTGGCGTTGCGTATTCCCGTTGCGCACATCGAAGGCGGAGAAATCAGCGAGGGCGCGATTGACGACGCCGTGCGCAACGCGCTGACGAAAATGGCGCACATTCATTTCACGTCCACGTTTGCCGCGCGCGAACGCGTGATCGCCATGGGCGAAGAGCCCTGGCGCGTGCACCGGGCGGGAGCGCCATCTCTTGATCATTTGCGCCGCTCGACCCTACTCACGCGCGAGGAACTCGAAGAAAAACTGGAGCTTGATTTGCGTCGCCCCAGCGCCATTGTGTCCTACCATCCTGTTACGCTCGAAAGAGATACACTCGAAGAGACCGAGGCACTTTTTGCGGCGCTAGCTGAGCTGCCGGAACAACTCCTCTTCTGTTATCCAAATGCGGATGCGGGCAGCCGCGAGTTGATCGAGAGAACGAAGAGTTTTTTGGCGGGGCGCGGGAAGGGCCGGATGTTTGTCAATCTTGATGCAGTCACCTACTGGAGCTTGCTCCGCTGCTGCGATTTCTTTCTTGGCAATTCCAGCAGCGGCATTATGGAGACGCCTTCGCTTGCGCTGCCGACCGTGAACATAGGCCTGCGGCAGCAGGGCCGCGAACGCGCTCGCAATCTCATTGACGCGGAGACGAACGCGGCGTCCATCCTAGCCGCGGTGCGCAAGGCCCGCAGTGCGGAATTTCGCGAAACTCTGCGCGGAATGAGCAATCCCTACGGCGATGGCACGGCTTCCGAGATCATGGTGGGCGTGCTTGCCAGCGTGCCTCTCGGCCGCGAACTTTTGCTCAAGCGCGGCGTTCCCCTCACGGAAGAAAAAGCGGCCGCAGCCGAATGAGGATTCCCCTGTCCTCGCCGGACATCACTCAGGCGGAAATAGAGGCCGTCACCGCAGTGTTACGCAGCGGCAGGCTGAGCCTTGGCCCGAAACTGCAAGAATTCGAGGCGGAGATTGCCGCATACTGTGGGGTTGCGCATGCCGTTGGCGTGAGTTCGGGCACAACGGGCTTACATCTGTGCGTGCGCGCGCTGGGAATTCGAGAAGGCGATGAAGTCATTCTTCCCTCGTTCACGTTCGTTGCCGCGGCCAACGTTCTGCGCTATGAGCGCGCCGTGCCCGTCTTCGTGGATATTGACCGCGCGACTCTGAATCTCGATCCCGCGCTTGTCGAAGCGGCGATTACGCCGCGCACTCGCGCACTCTTGATCGTGCACACGTTTGGCGTCCCCGCCGAACTGAACGAGCTCTGCGAAATCGCACGCCGACGCAATTTGATCGTGATTGAAGATGCGTGTGAAGCGATCGGAGGCGAATACGGCGGGCGAAAAGTGGGAACTTTCGGCGAAGCGGGCGCGTTTGCCTTCTATCCCAACAAACAAATCACCACGGCCGAAGGCGGCATGGTGGTCACAAACAGAGCGGAGCTCAGCTCGCGCGTGAGATCGCTGCGCAATCAGGGGCGAGGCTTGGACGATGAGTGGCTGCAGCACGGAGAAGTAGGCTACAATTACCGGCTCTCCGAATTGCACTGCGCGCTCGGCACCGAGCAGCTCAAACGTGTGGACGGCATCCTACGGCGCCGCGAGGCGATCGCGCGCGGTTATCACGAGCGTCTTGCAAAACATCCGGGGCTGGAGCTTCCCCCGCTCGCGCTGCCGAACCGGCGGATCAGCTGGTTTGTTTTCGTCGTTAGGCTCCGCGAATCCTTCGGCAGGGCGGAGCGCGACGCGCTTGCTCGCCAGCTCGCCGTGCGGGGCATCGAGACGGCGTGCTACTTCGCGCCGATTCACCTGCAGCCTGCTTATCGCGATCTTCCCGCCCCGCGGACGCGGCTTTCCGTGACGGAATACAACGGCGAGCGCACCCTAGCTCTGCCCTTTTTCAACCAGATCACGGACTCGCAGGTGGATGAAGTCTGCGCTGCGCTGTGGGAACTGCTGCCCG
>DATJAD010000094.1:0-18238 GCA_035516615.1 Candidatus Acidiferrum sp. | reverse complement strand
GTGCACACGCACGTCTGGCCCGTATTTCGATATTTTGAAGCTATCGCACCTTCGACCGCCGCATCCAGGTCCGCGTCGTCGAACACGATAAACGGCGCGTTCCCTCCCAGTTCGAGAGACAGCTTCTTGATCGTTCCCGCGCACTGCGCCATCAGGACCTTGCCAACTTCCGTCGAGCCGGTGAAGGAAAGTTTTCGCACGATGGGGCTGGACGTGAGTTCACCACCGATTTCTTTCGCCGATCCGGTGATTACGTTGAGCACCCCTTTCGGTACACCGGCGCGCTCCGCCAATTCCGCCAAAGCCAAAGCTGAAAACGGAGTTTGTGTCGCGGGCTTCAGCACCACCGTGCAACCTGCGGCAATCGCCGGTCCGGCCTTTCGCGTAATCATGGCGAGCGGAAAATTCCATGGAGTGATGCAGGCCACCACGCCGATCGGCTGCTTGATGACTACGATTCTCTTATCAGCCTGGTGTTGTGGAATCGTATCGCCGTATACGCGTTTCGCTTCCTCGCCGAACCACTCCAAAAAAGCCGCCGCATAGGCCACTTCCCCCCGCGATTCCGTGAGCGGCTTGCCTTGTTCAATGGTCATCAGCCGCGCCAGGTCTTCTTGATTGGCCATGACAAGATCAAACCACCGGCGCAGCACGCCGGCGCGTTCCCTCGCCGTTTTCTTGCTCCATGCGGGAAACGCTGTGTTGGCCGCTTCGATGGCCTTGCGCGTCTCCGCTGCGCCCAGCTTCGGAACCCTGCCGATGATTTCTCCGGTCGCGGGATTGTCCACCTGGATCGTTCCCCCCGAGGCCGGCTGGATCCATTCGCCGTTCACATAGCAGGCCTCGCGGAAAAGTCTCGAATCCTTCAGGTCCGGCCGGGCGCTCGTCGCGGTCAGAGTTGTGTTTGCCATCGCTCTTCCCTCACTATTTCGATACAGCCACCTGCAATTTCTCGCAAATGGCGGCCAGCGCGGCTTCCAGGACGCCGAGCCCTTCGTCGAACTCCTCGTCCGTTACGACCAGCGGCACCAGAATGCGCATCACGTTGCCATACGTTCCCGCCGTAATGGTGATCAAGCCGTGCTCATAACAATATTGTGCGACTTTTTTCATTTCCTCGCTTGCGGGTTCGCGCGCATCCGAATCCTTCACCAGCTCGATGGCGCACATCCCACCAAGCCCGCGCACTTCACCGATAACCGGAAACCTCTTTTGCCAATCGAGCGCGCGTTCCCGGAACCGCTTTCCGATCGTCGTCGAGCGCGCGAGCAGGCCTTCTTTTTCAATCATTTCAAGCGCCGCAATTGCCGCCGCGCAGGCCAATGGATTTCCGCCGAACGTTCCGCCCAACGCGCCTACTCCCGGCGCGTCCATGATTTCCGCCCGGCCCGTCACCGCCGCCAGCGGCAGCCCGCCGCCCAGTGATTTCGCCGTGGTAATCAGGTCCGGCTCAACTCCATAGTGCTCGATCGCGAATAATTTCCCCGTGCGTCCGATGCCCGATTGCACTTCATCCGCAATGAAAAGAATGCCGTGCTTTCGGCAAATCTCCTGTAATGTGCTAAAAAATTCCTTGGGAGGCGTAACGAAACCGCCTTCACCCAGCACGGGTTCGGCGATCACCGCTGCCACGGATTCTGCGGCCACCACACGCTTGAAAGCGTCTTCGAGAGCGTGTGCGCAGGCCATCGCGCAGGAGGGATATTTCAATCCGTAAGAACACCTGTAGCAATACGCGTACGGCAGCCTGTACACATCCCCCGGAAAGGGTTCAAAACCCGCCTTGTAGGGATGCGTTTTGCTGGTCAGCGATAGCGTCATCATCGTCCGGCCATGGAAAGCGTCGTTGAACGCGATGATTGCGGGGCGCTTCGTGTAAGCCCGCGCGATCTTCACTGCGTTTTCCACTGCTTCCGCGCCGCTGTTCGCCAGGAGGGTTTTCTTCGCAAAATTTCCGGGAGCCAGCGCGTTCAGTTTCTCCGCGACCGCTACGTAACCTTCGTAAGGAGTCACACTGAAACACAAGTGCATGTACTTTTCGAGCTGATCGTAAAGCGCGGCGTCCAGCGGCGCAGGTCGGTGACCTGTGTTCAAGCAGCCGATTCCTCCGGCAAAATCGAGGAACCTGTTCCCGTCCACATCCTCAATGACCGCGCCCTTGGCGCGCGCGGTGAAAATCGGCGTCGCGTGATACGGACCTCGCGGCACGGCCGCTTCGCGACGCCGCATCAACTCGCGGGAATTTGGCCCGGGAATCTCCGTTCGAATCTGAATCGTGCCCATTTCAGTACCACCCGATTGGCGTTTCGTCGAGATTGACATACACCTGCTTGGTTTCCAGATACTCTTCCATGCCCCAGGGTCCCAACTCGCGCCCAAAACCCGACTGTTTGTAGCCGCCCCATGGCGCTTCCACGTACGTTGGCTGCATGTGATTCACCCAGATGATTCCGGCACGCAGCGCCTTCACCACGCGAAACGCCTTGAAAATGTCCCGCGTCCAGACCGCACCGGCAAGTCCGTACGGAGTGTCATTCGCAATCCGTACCGCTTCCGGCTCGCCGTCAAAAGGAATCACGGCCGCAACCGGCCCGAAGATTTCTTCGCGCGCGATTTTCGCGCCGTTGTCTACGTCGTAAAAGATCGTCGGCTCTACGTAATAGCCCTTGTCAAATTGCTTGGGCCGTCCGCCCCCGATTGCCGTTTTCGCCTCTTTCTTTCCGGCTTCGAGGTACGACGATACCCGGTCGTATTGCTCTTTGCTCACGAGCGGTCCCATTTTCGTCTCGCGCTCGAGCGGCGGTCCCAGCTTGATGCGCTTCGCTTTCTCTGTCATGGCCTCGACGAACTTCGAATAGATCTTGTTTTCCACCAGAATTCTGCTTCCTGCCGAACAAACTTCACCCTGATTTATGAATACGCCGAAGAGCGCTCCATCTACCGCCGCTTCCCAATCGGCGTCTGCGAAAAATACGTTTGGCGATTTTCCGCCGAGTTCCAGAGTTACGCGTTTCAAAGTGTCCGCCGCGCTCTTCACGATCATCCTGCCGACCGCCGCGCTTCCTGTGAACGCAATCTTGTCCACGCCCGGATGCGCGACCAGTGCCGCTCCCGTGGTTTCCCCGTATCCGTTCACGATATTTACAACGCCCGGCGGCAGTCCAGATTCTTCAAAATAGTTTGCGAATTCCAGCGCAGTCAGGGGGGTCTGCTCCGCGGGCTTCAAGACGCAGGTGCATCCTGCCGCGATCGCCGGGGCCAGTTTCCACGCGGCCATCAGGAGCGGATAATTCCAGGGAATGATCTGGCCCGCAACGCCGACGGGCTCCTTCAACGTAAAGCTCAGTGCATTCGCCGGCACCGGATTCACCTGTCCAACCACCTTCGTCGCCAACCCACCATAATATTCAAAGCACGTGGCCACGTCCGCGATGTCGTACTCCGCTTCGACGATGGGCTTGCCCGTGTTGCGCGCTTCGATTTCAGCCAGCTCCGCCGTGTTCTGCCGGATCTTCTCCGCGAGCTTGAACAAGGTGCGTCCGCGATCCTGCGCCGTTGTGTGCGGCCACGGTCCGGAGTCAAACGCTGAGCGCGCGGCCTTCACCGCACGGTCCACATCGGGAGCTTCGGCCGCGGCGACCTGCGCGATCACCTCTTCCGTCGAAGGGTCGTAGACGGGAAACGTCTTTCCGTTCGCGCCGGCCTCCCATTTTCCATTCACGTAATTCTGATATGTCCGAACTCCCGCCGCTGCGCTACTTGACATGCTGGCCTCCCGAAACCTCTATTCCCCGGCTGCGAGCGCCGCAGCCGCTTGCTTCCGCCGCCCATACACAAAAAAGAAAAACGCCGCGAGCCCTACAAACAAGATTGTTCCACCTACCATCCACGCTTCGTACGAACCCAGCGAGGTAATCTGCTGCGCGGGGAAAAACGCTAGCGCGATTCCTAAGGTCGTCGTGACCATGCCGCTCGTTCCCGCAAAGACCAGTGTACTCCGCCCGTAGTGCCCTTTCTGGAATCCCGCATCGAAGGCGATTCTCAGTAGCGCGCCAAAAATGTAGAGAAAGGGAATCAGTTGCAGCACTACGGCCAGCGACAGCAAACGCTGAAACGACTCCTGCACTCCGGAGCCCACGAAATTCATCACCACAAGAATCATAGAAACGACTGCATGCACGATCAATGCCGCGTACGGCGTCCCGTATTTCGGATGAATCTTTCCGAGCCACGGAGGCAGATACGAATCCAGTCCCGCAACAAAGGGAATCCGCGCCGAACCGCCCAGCCAAGCTGATCCGATACCTGCAATGGACAAGCTCAACAAAAACGCAAACGGTGCGATGATCCATCCTGCATGTACTTTCCCGGCCAGATTCTCAACAGCCTGCACCACTCCCTGGAGTACGCTGATGTCCGATTTGCTCACGGCGATCAGCAGAGTCAAGGTTGCCCCGATATACAGTAATCCGGAAAAAATTCCGCCCCACGCTACCGCTCCCGGTAGCGTCTTCTGGGGCTCGCGAATCTCGTCGCCCATGATGGAAGCCAGTTCCAGCCCCACCAGGCCAAAACAGATCACACCGAAGGAATTCAGCACGAATCTTGGATTCGCGGGAATCTGAAAATCTGCCCAAGTCACCGTCGAGCCAAATCTGGCCCAAGCGATTACTCCCAGCCCGATCAGCAGGGCCGCCGCCACGAACGTCCCAATCCCGCCCAGATTGTTGATCCACTTTCCCACGCCGAGACCGGTCACGTTCAATACCACGACGATCACGAGCAGGATGGACGCCATGCTGAGCGCAAAGATCCTGTTATCCGCGAGCGCTTCGTGACCCGCACCTAGAACAAAGACAGACACCCCGACGAAATACAGCATTACCGTCGGCACATACATCATGTTGTTGGTCCAGTAGCACCAGCCGGAGAGAAAACCGTGAAAATCGCCGAATACTTCCTTGGCCCAGAGATACACGCCGCCCTCGCCTGGATAGCGGTGCGCGAGTTCAATGACGGCAATGCCCTGTGGCCAGAAGAAAAGGACGAGTGAAATAATCCACAGCCAGATCGTCACCCCGCCGTTTGCTGCGATGGACGGCAGAACGTTCAGGTTAAAGATGGCCACCACAAACAGCAGAACCAGGTCCCATTTCCCCAGCACGCGCTTCAAATGCGGCTGATTCCCGGCAGTGGTGGCCTCGCTCGCCAACTCTTCTCCTCGCCTCTACACGACCTGACGCTCTAGCTCAATGTCCTGCTGCCGCCGTCACCATTCCGCGTTCCATTTGGGCCTTCGCCAGCGCTGGCGCGACCTCCTCGAACACGGCCAGGTGCTTGTCAATGTCCGCTTCCGTGTGTTGCACGGAGATCGTCCATTGCTCGTCCCACCAGTACGGCTGCGCCAGCACGCCGCGGTTCACCATCGCGAACCAGTAGTGCCGCCACAGGTCCACGTCAATCTTGGTCCAGTCTCGATAATTGCGAATCTCCTTCGGATAGAGCATGAGGGCCCCATTCACTCCCGCGCTCGCTACGTAAGCTTTGAGCCCCGTCTTGGCGATGATCGCCCGGTAACCTTCCGTGAGTTTCCTGCTCAGCTTTCCGACATGCAGATAATTCTCGCGCGTCAACACTTCGCGAAACGTCGCCAGCCCCGCCGACATAGCCACCCGGTTTGTGTTGTACGTTCCGCCGTGGAAAACCTTGTGCTGCGAGATCAGATCCATCACCGCGCGGCTCGCGCCGAAGGCTCCGAGCGGCAATCCCCCGCCGATGGACTTCGCGAGGCAGATCAAGTCGGGTTTCACGCCGAAGAAGTCGCTCGCTCCGCCCCACGCCAACTTCGCTCCCGTTTTCACTTCATCGAAAATCAGCAGCGCGCCGTTCGCGTCACAAATTTTTCTGAGGCCCTCCAGGAATCCTTCCTGCGGGAGACAAAGTCCCACATTCATCATGATGGGTTCCAGAATAATTGCCGCAATTTGCCCCGGATATTGCTTGAAGCGATTCTCCACGCTCGCCAGATTGTTGAAGCTCGCAATCAGGACGTTCTCCACCGCCGCTTTCGGCACGCCTCCGCCGCCCGGTACCGAGTTCGGCGCAAATTCGTCGCCGTACTCGCTTTCCTTGGGCTTTACGCTCACCAGGGCCGTGTCGTGCAGCCCGTGATATGCGCCTTCAAATTTCAGGATCTTGTCCCGGTTCGTGGCCGCTCGCGCGATCCGGCACGCGTGCATCGTCACTTCCGTTCCGCTCGATCCGAACCGAACCATTTCCACTGGATACCGCTTGCAAATTTCTTCCGCAAGCTCCCATTCCTGGTCGTGTGGCATCCCGAACGTTGTGCCTTCGTCCAACTTTTCTTTCACGGCCTTCACGACCGCAGGATGGCAATGCCCCGCCATTAGCGCGCCGAAACAGAGGTTGTGATCCACATACTCGTTCCCATCCTCATCGTGAATCCTGCTGCCCTTTCCGTCCTTTACGAAGAGAGGATACGGCTCGTAGTGCCGGTAATTGCTCGCCACGCCCAGCGGAATCCGCTCCAGCGCCCGCTCGTGCGCTGCTGCCGATTTCGGCGTCCTCTTCTCGTAATTCGCCAGTTCCTTCTCGAGTGCTTCGTACATGGTAACTCTCCAAACTCGGCCGGTTCCGGATGCGTCCGGCCCGTTGCAGGTCTTTTCCCTGCGGTCAGTATGCTTCAGAAAATTTCTTGGCTCAGACGCGCGCGAGCGCGGGCTCAAACGGCCCGCTCTTGCGGACGGCTGGTTTTTGGCTTCTTCGCTAGAAGTTAAACTTCAGCGCGAATTGGAACAACCGCGGATCGCGAACCTTCAAAGCCCGTCCAAAGTCCGGCCCTGAGGAAGCGTCTCCTTGCACGCTGTAAAACTGCGCGTGATTAAAAACGTTGTAAATCTCCATCCGGAACTGGACGTGCAGTCTTTCTCCGACCGGAGTGTCCTTGAAGAAACCCATATCGAAATTGTCGATGCCGGGTCCGCAGCAGATGGACCGTGGCGCATTGCCGATGGTTCCCAGTTGGACCGCCGTTGGGTCGCCGGGACAATCGAGGTTGCTGCAGTTGTCGAACAGGCTCGGGTCGAACGCGTATCCGTTGTGCTGGCGGATGTTCCACGTCTTGAACGGTGCCGTTATGTTCGGCTCTCCCGGTGCCTCGAAAAAATAGCTGCTTAGCTCTTCGTTATCGTCTCCGGAGGTGATGCGAATCGGAAATCCCGTTTGAAACGTGATAATTCCCGACGTTTCCCAGCCATCCAGTAGCTTGCCCTTGAATCCTTCGTATGCCGGAACGGGCAGCTGCCAAACATAACTGTAAACGAAGCGATGCCTCGCATCATAGAGCGATGGTCCATACGTCGCGTCGAAATTGAGCGGATTAAGTGAGCTTTCGAAACTGGACGCGTTGTCCAGCGACTTGCTGTACGTGTACGCTGCCTGAAATTGTAAACCGTGCGAGTATCTTTTTTCCCACAGGATTTGCAGCGAGTTGTAATTCGACTTCGCGATGGTATCCTCGCTGAAAATATTGGAGAAAACCGGGATTCCGTCGACCGGGCATCCCGTTCCCGTCAGCGGCTGGCAATTGGGAGAGGAATACTTGCGCAGCCCGACAAGTGTAATCCCGTTGGCCCCTACGACCGTGCCTCCCGGGATGAACAGCCCGCCTGATCCGGCGTTATAGGGAAGGGTTAAGCCGCCCGATGGTGTGTCAGACGGAATCACCGTTCCCGGTGGAATAAAGTAGTAGTTGTCTGCGGCATAGTTGCTGCAAGACAAGCTGTCATCTCCGAGGTCCACGGACATGGCTTGCAGGTCGTTGCACGTCTGAGGATTTCCATGATTGATGTCGTACGAAGCGAGCAGTCGGTGGCCCTGCGTCCCCACATAGCCAATCTGGAACAGCATATTTCCGGGAAGTTCCCGTTTGATGGTCAGGTTGTATTGCGCCGAGTACTGCGGTCGTAGAACCTTCGGGAATTGACCGAAGAGAAGAATCGATCGGAAAGTCTCCCAGTTGATCGCCGTCCCTCTCGCTGGGCTCAGGATTCCATTGAACGGGTTCGGATAGGTCGTTCCCTGTTGATCCAGGAACGGTGCCTGGAAGGTGGGATCCACGATGTAGTTGCTTCCACCAAAGGGTGGCTCCGCGCTAAATTGTTCCAACACCAGTTGTTCGATCGGGTTGTAGAAAATTCCCCAGCCCATGCTGATGCTCGTCTTGCTGGGCCCGCCGGTCAACTTCGCCAGCGCTCCATCGGTCCACCCCGGGCTCCAGTTCAGCCCCAAGCGTGGCGCGAACCCCTTCCAATACGTGCTGCTCAGGCTCATCGGCACGCCTTTGTCGCCAGGGAAAACCAACCCGGTCGGTTGCACGCCCGCCGATTGGCAATCGGTAATCCCGTTGGATGCGTCGTATAGAGGATCTGAAGACGGCAGCGTGCACGGATAGATGGTCGAATCCTGGCCTGGCCGGAAGGTTTGCACTTTATGTCCAATGTCGTTCAGCGGCGTGTTCACTTCCCACCGCAGCCCGTAGTTTAGAGTCAAGTTCGGCTTCAACTTCCAGCTATCTTGCGCGAACAAGTACACCGATGTGCTGCGCACCAATTCATCGTTTGCCGACCCCTGGCTGTAACTGCTCGGCAGGCCCATGAGGTAGTTCGAGTACAGGTCATTTCCGCCCAGATCATTCGTGCCCCCCGAGCCAAAATCGATCAGCCCGTTCACGTTGTAGTACAACGTCTGATCGAACTTTTGGTAACGAACGTCTGCGCCGAACTTGAAGCTGTGGTTGCCGACGATCTTGCTGAAGTTATCGGACATCTGAAACGTGTTTCCCACCTGCGGCAGTTGACCCTCAAAGTTATTCCCGATCGAAAATCCGCCGTCTACCGTGATGAACGGCAGGCCCTCATTTGAAGCCCCTAGGCCGGGGTGAATTCCGTAGTCAGCGTTCGCCGGCAGGATGTTGGTGTCCGTCGCGCCCGTAAAGCATATTGCCGACGCCGAGCTTCCGCACGAATCCTGCAGCGTGCCCGTGGTCAGGGGCTTGTCGAACTTTCCCTGTCCTTCCCGGAAGTACGAGAACCGCGCTTCATTCACCGCCGTCGCGCCGATGGTCCAGGTATGCGTCACGTTGACCTGCTGGGTCCTTGTCGCAAAAACTCCGGGAAAATTCCCGAGGTTGGCACCTGCCGCTTGGAAGACCGCAAAAGGATCCGTGTTCGTACTGTCGTCAAAGTAGTAGTAAGCCGCGAGCTTCTGGTCTGTGTTGATGTCGTGATCCAATTTGATGGTGAATTGGTCTCCGCGCTCCGTTGAGTTCGGCGCCGCTTGGTACAATCCATCCGAAGTCGGATGTACGTATTGATTCAGCAACGCGACCGAGAGTGGATCGAAGCAGGACACTGGAATCTTTGAATTCGGGAAAATGTCTGCGTAGGACGTGCCCGCCGCGATGGGCGCCCCACCTGCCGCCGCGACGTCGTTCGCGCAGGTGGACCGGCTATTCAGCACGTTCGCAACTTGGTCACTGTTCAATGTCCCAGAAAACTCGGCCGTAGGATCGCCCCCCGAGAAATCTCCGGCCTGCTCCGCGGCGCTTGGCAAGAGCACGGGACTCGTGGATATTCCTCTCTTGATCCGCCTGCCTTCGTAGGATGCAAAGAAAAACGTTTTGTCTTTCTTGATGGGGCCGCCAATCGTGCCGCCAAACTGATTCTGGATAAAATCCGGCTTATCTGTGTCGAAGTATCCTTTCGCATTCAATACTTTGTTGCGCAGGAATTCGAAGCCGCTTCCGTGCCAGCTGTTTGTTCCGGACTTCGTGACCACGTTCACCACCGCGCCAGAATTTCGCCCGTACTCGGCGTCGAACGAATTCGTGATTACGCGGAATTCCTCGATGCTGTCCGCGGAGGGCTGCACAGCGGGCAGGTTCGCGAATAGATCGTTGCCATCTCCTCCGTTCACGGAGTAGTTGTTCGATCGGCCTCGGCCTCCGTTCACCGTCACCACGCCCGCTTTGTCCGATCCGTAGAAAAGATCATTTCCAAGCTGTGACTGGACACCGGGCTGGAGCTGCAACAGCTGATACACGTCGCGCTGGTTCAGCGGCAGTTGCGTGGCGTCCCGCGAGTTCACTATGGCCCCGAGCTGAGTGGAGGTCGTGTCCACCACCGGGGGTTCGCCCGTTACTTCCACCACTTGTGTTGTTCCGCCCACCTGCAGCGTAATGTCCACGCTGAGCACCTGGTTCAGGTTCAGAACGATTCCCTTGTGCACGTATTTCTTGAATCCCTGTTGCTGGACGTCGATCTCGTAAGTCCCCACCGGCACTTCGAGGAACACGTACTCACCGTTGGTACCTGTTGGCGCCTCACGCTTTGTCTGCGTCGCCTGATTAATCAATTGGACCGTGACTCCTGCGACGGCTCCGCCGCTCGCGTCCGTCACCGTTCCGCGAATTTGTCCGCCTGTGCTCTGCGCCTTCGCAGGTGGCGTCAACGCCAGTACCCCCGCGAGAAACAAGCACGAGAAAAGGACAAAGAATAACTGCTGAATTTTTCTCTCGGACTTCATGAACTCACCCCTGACCGCGAAGATTTTGGATTTTGCAACGTTCTTCGTGGTTGCTGTGCCCCGCAAACCTTACTATAATCCCGCAAACTTAGAGAATGCCGGCTGCCGTGTCAAGAAGAAAGAATTTATCCTCAGCATCAATGCAGCGCTCTCCCGAGCGGCTCCTTCGCATCAGCGAAGTCGCACGCCGCGTGGGCATTTCCTCTTCCGCACTCCGCGCCTGGGAGTCTGTCGGCCTTCTCTCTCCGCTTCGTTCCCGGAGCCGCTACCGCCTCTTTTCCGGGGACGACGTCCGACTTCTCCAGCGCGCCATCTTTCTTCGACGCGCCCGCGGCCTCAATCCCGCCGCCGTCGTTCACATCCTCAAGCGCCAGGGTGTGGTCTCCACGCCCGCCGAAAACGCAGTCTCCCCCGGCCTGCGCTTTCGGCGGCTCCGTCAGCGGCGCGGGTTGTCTCTTGCTCAGGTCGCCAGGGCCACTGGTGTCTCGGTTGGTTTCCTCAGTGCCCTCGAACGCGGCCAGATGCGCGCGTCCATCGCCACCCTCCGCCGTATCGCCCGCTACTATCGCACCAACATTCTTTCTTTCTTCGATCCCGCGAAGGAAAATTCCCGCCGCGTCCGTACCGCCGAACGCAAGATTCTCGAGACGACCAAAGGCGTTCGCATGGAACTCCTTGCTTGGGGAAACACTGCGATGGAACCGCACCTTTTTCGTATCAAACCAGGCGGCGGCAGCGGCGAGTCATACACCCACGAAGGCGAGGAATTTCTCCACATTCTCCGCGGCCAGTTCGAGATTTGGCTCAGCTCCGAGGAGCACTACCGCCTCGGCCCCGGAGACAGCCTCTATTTCGAAAGCTCCACTCCGCACCGCTGGCGGAACCCTGGGAAATCGGAAACCTGGCTGCTTTGGATCAACACGCCGCCGACGTTCTGATTCCTGGTGTCACAGACTTCGTTCTGTGCAAGCTGGACGCAAAGTCCTGCTAGACTGCACCTTTCCGGAGGCCCCGTGAAACGTCCCTTCTTTCTCTTCAGCATTTTCCTGATCGCCCTCGTCTGCAACTCCTGCAAGCGAGAGCAAACTCTCAGCCTGCTCGTTTGGGAAGGCTACGCCGACCCTTCTTTCATTACTGCCTTCGAACAATCCCACCATTGCCGCGTCGTCGCTTCCTATATGGGCTCCAGCGACGAACTCGTCGCCAAGCTTCGCGGCGGCAGCGCCTCGAACTACGATGTCATCTCGCCTTCTAGCGATGTCGCCACCATGATCACCCGCGCTGGCCTCGCCACCCCCCTCGATCTCTCCCGGCTTCCCTCCTACCCCCAGCTCAGCCAAAAACTTCGCGATCTTCCGCTGGTCGAGAATGAGGGCAAAACCTACGGCGTCCCTTTCATGTGGGGTCCAAATCCATTGCTTTATGACACCACCGCGTTTTCCGCGCCGCCTGATTCCTGGTCCATCTTCTGGGGTCCCAAGTACAAAGGAAAAATCTCTGTCTGGGACGATCTCTCCACCATTTACATGGCCGCCCAAGTATTGGGTTTCGACAAACCCGATCCCTCACAGCTTTACAATCTTTCCGATGCTCAACTCGAAGCCGTCAAAAAGAAACTCATCGAACTGAAACCGAACATTCGAAAGATCTGGTCCACCGGCGGCGAACTCACCAATCTCTTCGAGAATCACGAAATCGTTATGGCCATGGGCTGGCCGCTCAACACCAACCAGCTTCGCAAGGAAAATTTCCCCATCGGCGAGATCATTCCTAAGGAAAACACCACCG
This sequence comes from Candidatus Acidiferrum sp., assembly GCA_035516615.1. GTDB lineage: Bacteria > Acidobacteriota > Terriglobia > Acidiferrales > UBA7541 > Acidiferrum. The sequence goes on along the minus strand of DATJAD010000094.1, from coordinate 5,845 downwards.
GCTGGATCGACCACCTCATGATCACCGCGGCGAGCGCGCACAAGCAGCTCGCCACCGAGTTCCTCGAATACATGATCGAAGCCAAAACACAGAAGCTCGTCACCGACGTCACCCACTACACCCCTGCCAATCCTTCCGCAGCGCAATTCATGACCGATGAAGAAAAGAAGGGGCTGCATCTCGACGACCCGGACGCCTACATGCAGCGCATCTATTTCTGGCAGGATGTTCCACGCCGCGCCAAGTACAACGAAATCTGGAACGAGGTCAAAGCCGCGCAGTGAGTTCCTCCTCCATTTCGACGGCCACTCCGCTCCTGGCGGTGAACTCTGTCAGCAAGCGCTTTGGCGACAAGGAGGTTTTGAGATCTCTTTCGCTCGATATTTTCTCTGGAGAATTTCTAACCCTTCTCGGCGAGAGCGGCTCCGGCAAGACCACCCTTCTCCGCCTCATCGCCGGATTCGAACAGCCCACCGCTGGCGAAATCTGGATGAGCGGCCTGCGCTTGGACTCTCTTCCTCCCTACCGCCGCCGCGTCAACACCGTCTTCCAGCATTACGCGCTTTTTCCGCATCTCAATGTCAGCGAAAACGTCTCCTATGGCCTGCGTGCCAACGGCGCGCCAAAAAACGAAATCTTCTCCCGCGTCGCGGACGCCCTAAAGATGGTTCGCATGGAGGAATTCGCCCTGGCCAAACCGATGCGCCTTTCCGGCGGCCAGCAGCAACGCGTCGCCCTCGCTCGCGCTCTGATCAATCGTCCCGAACTTCTTCTCCTCGATGAACCGCTCTCCGCCCTCGACGCCAACCTCCGCAAGGAAATGCAGACCGAACTCAAATCTCTCCAGCGCGAAGTCGGCATCACTTTTCTCTTCGTCACCCACGATCAAGAAGAAGCCATGGCCCTCTCCGACCGCATCGCCCTTCTTCGCGACGGTGCACTCGAACAGGTCGCCACTCCGCGCGAAATCTACGCGCATCCCGCTACAGCCTACTGTGCCCAGTTCATCGGGCAAACCAATCTTCTCCGCGGAAGCATATCTTCCGGCATCGCTGAATCCGGTTCTTTGACCTTTTCCTGCACCGGACCGAGCGGCCCTGCCGTTTTTTCTCTCCGGCCGGAATCCATCCTTCTCGCCGCCAACGCGTCGGCAATTGTCGATCCTGTCCGCTTCCGCGGAACCATTCGCCAGCAAATCTACTCCGGCGCTTCGGAACTCCTTGACGTCCAATCCTCCTCGGGTCTGCACCTCCGCGTCCGCGTTCCTGCCTGCGGAGCTCTTTCCGGCGAGCACGAATTCGTTTTCTCGGCGTCTGACGCGATTTGCGTCAAGGAGTCTTTGTAGCGGCTGCGTTCTTCTACCGGCGCACTGTATGAGGCGCTTGAATGTATTCGAAGACCTACAAGTTCCTCGTTTCGCTTCCCCCAATCCTGTGGGTTGCGCTTTTTCTCCTTGTACCGTATGGGCTGATGCTCGTGCACAGTCTGTGGGCCGTTCAGAATGGCGTCATCGTCCATCGCTGGAATCTCCAGAATTATCTCGAGCTTCTGAAGAATTCCGTCTATCTCGAAGTTCTCTTCCGCACCATGCGCATCGCCGCCGGTGTCACGCTGCTTTCTCTCCTGCTCGGCTATCCGCTCGCCTACTATCTGTCCTTTCACGCCGGTCCGCGCAAGGAGCTTCTCTATCAACTCGTCATCGTTCCGCTCTGGGTCAGTTATCTCGTCCGTGGGTATGCATGGAAAACGATTCTCGGCTCCGACGGCGTCCTCAACGGATTCTTGCAATATCTACACATCACCCACGCGCCGGTCGGTTTTCTCCTTTACAGTCCTTTCGCCGTCGTCCTCATGCTCACCCACATCTACACGCCTTTCGTCTTCCTTCCGATCTATGCGTCGCTCGAACACATACCTCGCCCGCTCGTGGAGGCCTCGCACGATCTCGGCGGCACTCCCCGCGCCACCTTTTTCCGCGTGATTCTTCCGCTCTCCATGCCCGGACTTCTTGCCGGAGCCACCTTCGCGTTTGTCCTTTCTCTCGGCGACTTTCTCGCGCCCCTACTCGTTGGCGGTCCCAGTGGCACCATGATCGCCAACATCGTGCAATCGCTGTTCGGTGCCGCCTACGATTGGCCGCTGGGCGCCGCCATTTCCGTCTGCATTCTTTGCCTCACCATCGGATTGCTTTTCCTCGCCGAAATTCTCGAAAAGCGTTGGTCCTTCGAATGAGCGACTCCGCCACAAGGTTGCTGACACGGCCGAAGAACAATCGCGCTCCCCTCCTCGCGCTGTATTCCGCCCTTGTCTTTGCCTTTGTCTATCTCCCGATCGTCGTTCTCGTGCTCTACTCCTTCAACCGTGATGGCGTTGGCGGTTTTCCTCCGCACCATTTCACTTTCAATTGGTACCGCCAGCTCTTCGCTGATTCTTCCATCTGGGATTCCATGCTCAATAGCCTGATCGTGGCCGCCGGTGCCGTGGGACTTTCGCTGACCCTCGGCCTTCTTGCCGCGCTCGCTCTCGACCGCGCCGATTTTCCCGGCAAAGGAATCTTCCGCCGGCTCGTCCTCCTTCCTCTGATTCTCCCCGGCATCATCACGGGTCTGTCCTTGCTGATGTTCGTTGTGTTCGCTGGACTTCAGCTCAGCCTCGTCACCGTTTTTCTTGGCCACGGTACCGCACTGATTTCCGTCGCCACTACCGAGATTTTTGCTGGACTTCAGAAAATCGATCGCCGACAGGAAGAAGCTTCTCTCGATCTCGGCGCCACACCCTGGCATACGTTCTGGCGCGTGACCCTTCCGAATCTCAAGCTTTCTCTCGTCGCGGCCGGCTTGCTGATCTTCACTCTTTCCATGGACGAAATTGCCGTCACATTTTTCCTCATCGGGCGCGACAACACGCTTCCCCTCGAAATCTGGGGTCGTCTCCGCCGCGGCATCACTCCCGAAATCAACGCCATTTCCACGCTCATTCTTCTCGTCTCGATTCTTCTCATCACCATTTGGTACCGCCTTCGCACCCGTTCCGAGGCGCACTGATGCGAACGGCTCTTTTTGTCTTCGTTGTGCTTTCTTCTTTCATTGCTAGTCTCTTCCTATCGGCGTACGATATTTCGCGAACTGCAACAAGTTTCACTGGAGGCTTTCATGAAGCGCATTCTCTCGTTCGCCGCAATTCTGCTTTCTTCTCCGCTTTTCCTTCTTGCGCAAACTCCTTCTGCCAATCCCGTCAGCGACGCCCTCCGAGATGGCCTCGCCCGTTCCTCGAAAAACATGGTTGCGGCAGCGGAAGCGATGCCTGCGGACAAATTCGAGTACCACCCCACGCCTGCGCAGATGACCTTCGCCCACCTCACTATGCACATCGCGATGTCCAATACGTTCATGTGCTCCAAGATCTCCGGCACGCCTGCTCCCGAGGGGCCCAAACTGAGCGACACAGATGGCAAGGACAAGTTGGTGGCTGCCCTGAAGTCCTCTTTCGAGTACTGCTCGACGGCGCTGGCCAAAGTGGACGACAAAGGACTCAGCGACACGATGACCCTCTTCGGAGGCCGCTCTTTCACTAAGGCTGCGGCGATGATGATTCTCTCGGACGACTGGGCGGATCATTATTCGGCGCAGGCCATGTACTTGCGGCTGAACGACATTCTTCCGCCGACCGCGCAACATAAGATGTAGCTGTGATTTTTCCTACCCGTTCTCAGCGAGGCGGCGGAAGCGCGCGGTGAAGTGGCGCAAGAACGGAGCCTGATGGGTAAGCGCGAGGCCGCGGGTTTTTTCGCGGCGCCGCCACACTTCCAGAATCACTTCCACGACGTAATCAATGTGCGATTGCGTGTACACGCGGCGCGGAATCGCGAGCCGCAACAAATCCATCGGGCCGGGATGCTCGACGCCATTTTGATCGCGCTTGCCGAACATCAATGTTCCAATCTCCACGGAGCGAATTCCTCCTTCAATGTAGAGTTCCGCGGCCAGCGCGACTCCGGGAAACTGCAGCGGCGGAACGTGCGGCAAAAATGCGCGCGCATCAATATAAATAGCGTGTCCGCCCGGCGGCTGCACAATCGGTACTCCTTGCGCTGAAATGTGATTCCCGAGATACGCGGTCGAAGCGATGCGATATTGCAGGTAGTCTTCTTCCAGCGCTTCGTTGAGCCCCACGGCAATGGCTTCCAGGTCGCGCCCGGCCAAACCGCCGTACGTTGGAAAGCCTTCGGTGAGAATCAACAGATCCCTTTCTTGCTGTGCCAGAATGTCGTCGTTCGTACAGAGAAACCCGCCGATGTTCGCCATTCCATCTTTCTTCGCGGACATGGTGCAGCCGTCAGCGGAGCGAAACATTTCCTGCGCAATCTCTCTGGGTGTTTTCTGGGCATATCCCGGCTCGCGCAGCTTGATGAAATATGCATTTTCGGCGAAGCGGCACGCGTCAATGTACAGAGGAATTTTGTGGCGCACGCAGATTTCTTTTACCGCCTTGATATTCGCGAGTGATACAGGTTGCCCACCCCCGGAATTGTTCGTTACCGTGAGCATCACCAGGGGAACGCGTTTCGTTCCCACGCGACCGATCAGCTCTTCAAGGCGTGCCGTGTCCATATTGCCCTTGAAGGGATGGCGGTTCGCAGGCTCAAGTGCTTCGGCGATCGGCAAATCCAGCGCCTCGGCGCCGACGAATTCGCAGTTGGCGCGGGTAGTGTCGAAGTGCGTGTTGTTGGGGACCACGTCTCCCTTCTTGCACATCACATTGAACAAGATGCGCTCCGCGGCGCGGCCCTGATGCGTGGGAATCACGTGCCGAAAGCCCATGATGGCCTGCACCGATTCGCGGAAGCGGCGGAAGCTTGGCGAACCGGCATAGGATTCATCGCCGCGCATCATGGCGGCCCATTGCCCGCTGGACATAGCGCCGGTTCCGGAATCGGTGAGCAGGTCAATCAAAATGTCTTCCGAAGCGATAAGAAAGAGGTTGTAGCCGGCGGCATCGAGGAGTTTCTCGCGCTGTTCGCGGGTCGTTTGGCGAATCGGCTCGATGCTCTTGATGCGAAACGGCTCGATGATGGTCTTGATGGGCATTTTCCTCTTGACCCGTTAGCGCCGGGCCCGACTCGCCGCTACGGTAGCACAATTTGTGAGACCCCTGAAAACCGCAGGGATCTCGATTGATAAATGGGGCTTTCGATTCAGGCGGCTTACTCGCGTCCTCCGCAACCTTACGCTGGAGCTCTCTGCAGCTCCTTCTTGGCGAGCTTTTCTTCCCAATTGATTTTTCCCGTCATCTGCATGACCACGAAAAGAGTGACGATAGCTCCGATGGTGATGGCCAAGCCGGTGAATCCCTCAAAAAAGAATGCGTACGAGAAAAGCACGAGGTAGATGAATTGCGTCAGCGCCGCTTCCCCGAGCGCAAAGCGCAGATTCACTACGAGGCGCAAGTAGCTGACCACCAGGAAGATCGAAACGGCAGAGGAAATTGCAAACGCGGCGTGGATGGAGATGTGGTCGCAGAGATAGGCGAGCAGGAGATGAAACGCGAAAAAGGCGCAAGCCAGAAAGAAATAGTTCATTGGATGTAGATCAATGCCGCGGAGGGTCGTCAAAACAAAGATGAGAAAGAAAAAGAAGAACAGCGAGACCGGCGCAAAATAAGAAATGCGGCCGGCAAGCGGCCCGGGCTGCAATTTCTGAGGCATTTTGAGGGCGATGTTAAATCCGGAAACGAGATTCTGGTAATCCCACTTGAGTTCCCAGCCGCTGGCGGTGGCATGCTTTTCGGTGGGAGAGAGCGAATTTTCCGGAAAGTCGAAGCCTCCGAAATCCGTCTTCACGAGCAG
>DATJAD010000093.1:0-14094 GCA_035516615.1 Candidatus Acidiferrum sp. | reverse complement strand
TTTCGCCATCATTCCTGCGATGTTTGCCGCGGCGTTTCCCCAGTTGGGAGTGTTGAACATCATGCGGTTGCGCACTCCGGAATCCGCCATTCTCTCCGCGGTCATCTTCAATGCGCTCATCATCATTGCGCTTATCCCGCTGGCCTTGCGTGGCGTCCGCTATCGGCCCGTCGGCGCCGCCGCTCTGCTTCGCCGCAATCTACTGCTTTACGGTGTCGGCGGCGTCATCGCGCCGTTTCTCGGCATCAAGCTGATTGACATGTTGTTGGTCGTTCTCAGGCTGACTTAGGTGGAATAATGAAGAAGAATCTCTATATCGCCGTGCTCTTCACGTTGGTCACTACTGTCCTGTTTGGCCTCATCTATCCGCTCGTATTCACAGGCATTGCCCAACTCTTATTTCCGGGCAAAGCCAACGGTCAATTAATTCGTCAGAACGGCAACCTTATCGGCTCGAAAATCATCGGTCAGTCCTTCACTGGCCCAGGCTACTTTCATTCGCGTCCTTCGGCTGCCGGGACCGGCTACGATGCGTCCGCTTCAAGTGGGTCGAACTTTGCACCCACAAATCACCAGTTGCTGGATCGCGTTGCCTCCGACGTGAAAAAGCTGCAGGCGGAAAATCCCGGTGTGCCCGTTCCCGTGGATCTTGTCACCGCATCTGCCTCTGGCCTCGATCCGGACATCTCTCCCGCCGCCGCCGAATTTCAAATTCCACGTGTTGCCCGTGAACGCCACATCAGCGAATCGGAACTCCGCGCCCTGGTCGCGCGGCACACGCAAAATCGCCAGTTCGAGGTCTTCGGCGAACCCCGCGTCAATGTTCTCGAATTAAACCTCGCTCTGGACGCTGTTCGTCCCCCTTCCAGGTAAGACCAGGGAAAACACAGCCGTATTTCGCTCGTTCCGGGCTTGGGCGCACGTTTCTTGAAGAGGCGCCCGATTCCCTGGGTCTCGCGGCCTATTTTTGCTTGCCTGCTTGTGTTTTGGCTTCCTTGCTCGGCGGTGCGTGGAACCGGTAGCCCACCCAGGGTTCCGTCAACACGTATTGTGGCCGCGAGGGATCTGGTTCGATCTTCTTTCTCAATTGATTCACCATCACCCGCAAGTATTCCGGCTCGTCCCCATAATCCGGCCCCCACACCGCTTGCAGCAGCCTTCGATGCGTCATCGGTCTCCCCGCATTCGACACCAGTTGGCGCAGAAGCTCAAATTCCTTCGGCGTCAGATGCACGTCCTTGCCGCCAGAGGTCACCCTGCGCGCCTCAAAATCAATGTCCAGGTCCTTGGACCTGAATGCCGCGGCTTTCTCAGGCGGCGTTCTTCTCCGAAGAGAAGCGCGGATCCTTGCCAGCAGTTCCCGCATTCCGAACGGCTTCACAACGTAGTCGTCCGCGCCGGCGTCCAGCGCCATCACTTTGTCGCGCTCCGCGTTCCGTACCGTCAGCATCACGATCGGCACATCCGAATTGCGGCGGATCTCCCGGCACGTCTCCAGCCCGTCCATCACCGGCATATTCACATCCAGGAGAACGATGTCAGGAGGCGATTCCCGCAGCGCGATCAGTGCTTCCTCGCCGTTGCCCGCTTCGAATACCGTGTATCCTTCCGCTGCCAGCGTGGTTCGCAGCACTCTTCTCACCTGCTGCGCATCGTCCACCACCAGAACCTTCGGCGAACTCATCGAAAATCTCCCGGCCGTGCCACGGGAAGCGTGAACGTGAAAACGGATCCATGTTCGAGTTGGCTCGTCACCCCGATGGTTCCACCATGAGCCTCCACGATTGCCTTCGCAATGGGCAAGCCCATGCCAGTTCCTTGCACCAGTGCCCGCTGGTCCCTCCCCCTGTAGAACTTGTCGAAGATCATTCCCTGTTCCAACGCGTCAATCCCATGCCCCTGATCGGCGACGCTAAACGCTACCGCATCACCGTTTTTTTCCGCGGAGATCGTGATTGGCTTTTCCCCCGGCGAATACAAATGCGCATTTTCGATCAATTGCACCAGCACTTCCTTGGCCCTGTTCAGATCCGCCCGCACGGGCGGCAGCGTATCATCCATTTGGACATGCACCTCTCGCGCTCCCAGCAAGGTTCGGCAACTCGTTAGCGCACTGTCTACAAGCTCTCGCGCGGCCACCGCGCGAAACTCCAGTTCCACTTCTCCCGCTTCCAATTGGGCCATCTCCGAAGCGTCTTCCACCAGGTGATTCAGCTTGTCGCACTCCTCGTTCATGATCTGGAGTAATTCCCGCTGCAGCTCCGGTCTCGGTGGCCGGTCGGAGAGAAGGCTTGTGACGGAAGCCTTGATGGATGTGAGCGGAGTCCGGAAGTTGTGCGTGATGGAATCGAGCAGGGCCGATTTCAGCCGCTCGCTTTGCCGATCCGCTTCCGTCTTGCCGAGTTGTTCCACGGCGCGCGCCCGCTCGATCGCGATGCCCATCAGCGTTCCCATCGCTTCCAGTGTTTGCCGCAATAATCGCGTTCCGGAAATGCCAAAGCTCCCGATCGCTTTCATGCCCAGCTTTACTGGCGCGTAACAATAGCCGCGATCCGCGTCAATCAGTGGCTCCTCGCGGTCATACGCCACCTTCAGCTGCTCTTCATCCAATTGCAGGGTCCCGTAGCCGGACCGGTAAAACTTCTGCTTATCCGCAAGAAATACGCTCGCCGCTCCCGCTTCAAAGGCATCCGCCATGTGATTTGGAATCGCATTCAGGAGCTGGATGACGTTTCCTTCCCCCAGCAGCTTCTGGCTGAAGGCGTAGAGCTGCTCGATCTCTCTCCGCCTCCGGTTCGCCGTGTCCGCTTCCTTGCGAATTTGGTTGGAGAGCTGGCTCCCCACGATCGCCGTCACCAGGAACGCAAACAGCGCCACCCAGTTCTGAGGGTCCGCAACCGTCAGCTTTCCCACCGGGGGTAAAAAGAAAAAGTTAAAAGCCACCATCGCGGCCAGGGACATCAGTACGGATACGGCCATTCCCCAGACTGCGGAAACTGCTAAAATCGCCAGAAGGAACGTCAGGGCTACGGTTGTGTGGTTTACATTGGCAAGGGCCTCGCGGTAAAACGCGGTGATTGCAACGACAATGAGCAGAGCTGCGCTGATATGAATCGTTCGCGGTTTTAGAAATCGCAACATGCCTGAATTCTATCGTATTCGGATGCTTTCCATCCCGGGAGATGCTCCTCTTGCCTAAGAAGCCTGAAGATTGGCTTGAAGTCGCTTCTCCTCCCAACCGCGAGAAGGGAGTGTTCAAACTTTTCCTCGGCTATGCCCCGGGTGTCGGCAAAACCTACAGCATGCTCAGTGAGGCCATCCGTCGCCACAATCGCGGTGAGGATGTAGTTATCGGCGTCGTTGAATCCCATGGCCGCAAAGGCATTGAGGAACTCACGTCTCAGCTGGAAACCGTTCCTCGCCGCAAAATCGAATACAAAGGCACGGTTTTTGAGGAGATGGATGTGGACGCCATTCTCGCGCGCCATCCGGAAGTTGTCCTCGTAGACGAGCTCGCCCACACCAACATCCCCGGTAGCACACATCGCAAGCGCTACGAGGACGTGCAGCAAATCCTCGCCGCCAAAATAGATGTCCTGTCTACCCTCAACATTCAGCACATCGAGAGCATTTGCCCCATCGTCCGCAACATTACCGGAGTCACGATTCGGGAAACCGTTCCCGATTGGGTGCCCATGACCGCCAATGAGACCGTCATGGTAGACCTCACTCCCGAAGCTCTCCAGAACCGCATGCGCCGTGGCGATGTTTACATGCAGGAGAAGGTTGAACAGGCCTTGGGCAATTTCTTTCGCCGGGGCAATCTCATCGCCCTCCGCGAGCTGGCCCTCCGGCAGGTTGCCGAACAGGTGGACCGCAGTCTCGAAAATTACATGACTGCGAAGGATATCCAGAAAATTTGGGCCGTTCGTGAGCGGCTCGCGGTCTGCGTGGGCACGGATCCTTCCGCGCAGTATCTCATTGCTCGCGGCGCGCGCATGGCCCGGCGCCTGGACTCCGAATTCTACGTCATTCATATCGAAACGAATCGGGATGGCAGCGAAGAAGCCAAGCGTGCCCTCAACGCCAATTTGAAGTTCGCGGAGAATCTCGGAGCGAAGGTCATCATTCGGCAAGGCGTCAGCGTCGCCGACGCTGTCGGAGAGGTGGTCCGCGAAAAACACATCACCCAGGTGATCTTTGGCCGCTCTGTAGAGAAAAGCTGGAAAAAATACCTCTATTTGTCTCCCGCTCACCGCTTTCTTCGTGAGTCTCCGGAAGTGGACGTTCACATCGTCACGCAAGACCGCGGATGATCCCGGCCCCTATGGTCATATTGCTGCCCTGCTGCTTTGCGGACGAAATGTCAGTTATTCTGTGGTGACGATGCTTGGACTTGGGCTGTGCTTCCCCGCACGATCAGTTCAGGCTCCATCACAATGCTCTTCGGATAATCTGCTTTCGGCCCCCCGTTGATCCTTTTAAGCACCGTGCTGGCCGCGGCGATCCCCATTTCTCGCAACGGCTGCCGGATCGTGGTCAATCCAGGATTTTGAAATGCCGCGCTCTGGATGTCATCGAATCCCACCACGGAAACGTCTTCCGGAACGCGTCTGCCCTGCTCGCGTAGCGCCCTGATAGCTCCGATCGCGGAAATGTCATTGAACGCAAGCAGCGCCGTGAACCAGCGCCCGCGTGCCAGGAGACGCTTCGTCACATCGTATCCAGGCTGCGGTGTCGGTGATTCGCTTTCCAATTGCACTGTCAGCTCGTCCTCCACGGGAATGCCCAGCGCCTGGGCCGCCGCCCGAACGGACTTCCACCGTACTTCCGTATCCGAACTGAAAGTCTGGCCCTTGATAAATGCGATTTTCCGGTGTCCGAGTTTTGCCAGGTATTCCAGAGCCAGCTTTGCCGCCACGGAGTGATTCAAGGCAATATTCGTCACTCCCGGCACGTGGCGGTGTCCGGAAACGGCCACCACCGGGATCGAAATTCTCTCCCTCAACAGCGTGTCCACTACGATGAGGCCTTCCACCGCGCGCTGTTGGAAGATTCGGGGATATTCCTCGATCAAATCGTCTCTGTGCCTGTGGCTTACCACCATGTAGAAGTAGCCTTCCTGCAACAGGTGATCTTCGATTCCGGAGAGTACCAGCGCCGCATATCCTTCGCTGATCTCTGGCACGATGACGCCGATGGTGAAGCTCTTTCTCTGCCGCAGCATCCGTGCCATCACGTTCGGGCGGTAGTTCAGTTCGCGGGCAGCCGCGCGTACTCTCGATTGGGTATGGTGCGGTATGGATTTCGCAGCCGGGGAACGGTTCATGACCAGCGAAACCGTGGCCACGGAAAGCCCGAGATGCTCCGCGAGCTCCCGGAGATTCACTTTCCTCGTCCCCTCATCCCTGCCGGGGGTGGAGCTTTCTGATTTGCGCTTGGGCATCGTTTTCTGGCAGCGTAGTCTGGCATAGGAGAGCGGCGTGGGCAAGACGACTGGTTGCGAGCGGTCAGTTTGCCGTCTGCTGCCATCCCCGCCGGTCCAATGGAATCTGATAAATCGATTTATTTAAGCAATTATTTACGATACGATCTGCTGGTTGCTGGGGTTCGCTCGAAGGCGTGGCGTGTTTCCCCCTCGCCTTTCCGGGTTCGGCTTCGGTTATTCGAAGCAGAAAGTACACAATTCTCGATTCGCTCACGGAGTAATCTCATGGGTTTTTTTGCTGGGTCATGGCTCGTCCTCTCTTCCTCCTTGAGAATAAGGACAGGCCCGAGCCGTTTCTTGCGAAGCTGCCGCCGTTCCGCTCTCGCAGCTTTCTCTCCCTCCTTTTTTCTCTTGATTGCCCTCCTGCTTTCGCCGGGTTACGCCTTTTCGCAGACTTCCTCCGCGCGTCCTTCGCCTGACCCCGTCATCAATAATCCTGATCTCAGCGCTCCCGGCGTCGAGCAGAAAGTGGATGCTTTGCTCGGCCGCATGAACCTCGAGGAAAAAATCGGCCAGCTGGTTCAATACTCCGTTGGACAGCCCACCGGCCCTGGCACGGGCCGCACCGGCGACAATGACATGATCGAAAAGGGCGAAGTCGGTTCGCTTTTCAATGTGACCGATGCAGCGAAAGTCAATGCCCTGCAAAGAATCGCGATTGAGAAATCCCGGCTCCATATTCCGCTGATTTTCGGTCTGGATGTGATTCATGGTTTTCGCACGACATTCCCGATTCCCCTGGGTCTTTCCGCGACGTGGGATCCCGCGCTCGTTCAGCAAGCCGCTCGCGTTGCCGCCCGCGAAGCCTCCGCTTCCGGTGTGCGCTGGGCTTTTTCTCCGATGGTGGATATCGCTCGCGATGCCCGTTGGGGCCGCATGGCGGAAGGCGCCGGCGAAGATCCGTTTCTCGGCTCCGCGATGGCTCGCGCCTTCGTGCGCGGTTACCAGGGCGAAACTCTTGGCGCGCCGGACAGCCTTGCTGCCTGCCCAAAACACTTTGTGGGCTACGGAGCTGCCGAAGGCGGCCGTGATTACAATTCGGCCGAAATTTCCCAGCACACTCTCCGTCAGATTTACCTCCCTCCTTTCCACGCCGCATTGGATGCCGGCGCGGTCACTCTCATGAGTTCTTTCAACGCCCTCGATGGCGTGCCCGCCAGCGCCAACCCCTTCACGCTCACGGACATCCTGCGTAACGAATGGGGCTTTCAGGGTTTTGTCGTGAGCGACTGGAGTTCCATCGGCGAACTCATCCCCCACGGGATCGCCAACGATGGCGCCACTGCGGCAAAGAAAGCCTTTCTCGCTGGCGTGGATATGGATATGGTCAGCAACCTCTACCACGAAAATTTGTTGAATCTGGTTCGCTCCGGCCAAATCCCGGAGCCACGGATTGATGAAGCTGTCCGCCGCATCTTGCGCGTGAAATTCGCCCTCGGCCTTTTCGACCATCCGTACACCGACGAATCCAAACAAGCGGCCGCAATGCTCCAGCCGGACAGTATTGCTCTGGCTCGCAAAACGGCTGAAGAGTCCTTCGTCCTGCTCAGGAATTCGCCAGTGGAAAATCATCCTCTTCTTCCGCTCCCTTCGAAGCCCGGCACTGTTGCTCTCATCGGGCCCGCCGCCGATGATCCCGGCAACATGCTGGGTTGCTGGCAGGGAATGGGCCGCCCTCAGGATGTCATCACCTTGAAGACCGCCCTAACGGAAAAGCTCGGCGCGGATCACGTGCGCTACGCTCGCGGATCAGGCTACCTCCATGGTTCCAACGCGGACATCGCAGCTGCGGTCGAAGCGGCGACGCAATCTGATCTCGTCATTCTCGCTCTGGGAGAAAACGCTCCGGAAATGACCGGCGAAGCCGCTTCCCGCGCGCATCTCGGTTTGCCCGGCCATCAGGAAAAACTTCTCGAAGAAGTCGTCGCTCTCGGCAAGCCCGTCGTTCTGATTCTCTTCAGTGGGCGTCCTCTCACTTTGCCTTGGGCATTCGGCCATGTGCCCGCCGTACTTGCCGCTTGGTTTCCCGGAGTCCAGGCCGGACCCGCGCTAACGGATATTCTTTTTGGAGAAGCAAACCCGAGTGGCAGGCTCACCGTCTCCTGGCCGCGAAGTGTTGGACAGGAGCCGCTCTATTACGACGCTCTCAATACCGGACGCCCCGCTGATGGTGTGGATCTGAACCACCCGCCCACAGACAGCAAGGAAAAATTCCTGTCCCGATATATTGACGAGCCCAATTCTCCCCAATTTCCTTTCGGTTTCGGTCTCTCGTACACCGAATTTCGCTACGGTAATGTCGAGCTCAGCACGAACAAACTCAGCGCCGCGCAGCTTGCCTCACAACTCAGTCCGTCCGCGCAAGAGTCGAATCCCGTTCTCACTGTCTCCGCTGACGTCACCAACACGGGCACTCGTGCCGCCGAGGAAGTCGTGCAACTCTATGTTCGCCTTCAAGGAACCAGTGTTGCTCTTCCTGTCCGCGCCCTGAAAGGTTTCCAGCGCGTCTCCCTCTCTCCAGGCGAAACTCGGAAAGTTACCTTTCAGCTCGGCCCGGAAGCTTTCGCCTTCTGGAATATCAACAACCAATTCACGGTCGAGCCCGCTCACGTGACCATATGGATTGCTCCCGACTCCGCCCACGGCCAAAGCGCGACTCTGGATCTGACTGGTCCAATGAATTGACTATTGAGCCTTTTCGATAACTCCAGGCATTTCAAGCGGATCCCAGAGCGCTTGATTCGACACTTGTTTTGGGAGTCTTGAGAGGAGGCACGCCCCCGGTGTTTTTTGCAAAGAGTGCGGAGACTACTGACTGGAAAGGACTCGGAGCAAAATTCCAGTTTTCCAGAGTGTGTAAGCTGTTGAGAACACAGCATGGAGAGTGAGCAGGAGCCCCCGGCGAGATTGCTTATGCCATTGGCCTTCGACGATGGCCAAGGAGCGCTTGGTGGGGAGGCCTGTGGAGACGTCGGCGCGGTAACTGGGTAAGGGCCGGCGAGTCTCAAGTTGTACGTGGCTAGAGATGTAGGGGAGGCATTCGCGAGGGTCCATCCGAAGAAAAAAGAGAAGCTGTCAACCGTTGACGACCTGCGTGTCAGCGGTTGACAGCTTCCCGGGGTACAGGGTCTTGGCTCATCCGTTGCGCGGGATGAGCTTTGCCCCCTGAGACTAGAAGCTGAACCGAGCCCCCAAAGTGACGACACGACCGGCAAGCGCACCTGTAATCGTGCCGAAGTTGGAACTGGCGATGTTGTTCGAAATGCGAGTCGGGTCGAGGTTCAAATTGTTGAACAGGTTATAGGCGTCAACCCGGAGTTGGATCCTGGCGTCCTCGCCGAGTATCGGCGCCTTCGGCAAGCCAAAAGATTTAGACAGCGTCAGGTCCACGTCCTTGTATCCGGGCAGGGTGAAGGAGTTGCGAGCGACGCCGGTCTGCGGAAGAGCAGTTCCGGAGTTTGTGCCGCTGTAGGCTGTGTAGGTGGGCACGGAGAAATAAGCCGCTCCACCATTGGGAAAATTCGAGTTTGCGGCGGTCTCGAATGCACTGTTGCTGGTGCTGCTGCCGGCGCCGCCAAGGTAGGCAGCGGGGAACAAAGTCCCATAGCCGCATTGTCCGCAGTAGAGGCTCCCGCCCTGAACGCTCACGACCGGAGACCAAGGAAAGCCGGAATGGAGATTGAAGATACCGCTGATGGACCAGCCGCCAGCGATTTTTTCCAGCAAGTTGTTGCTGCCGTGAAAGAAGACTGGCTGCCACATGCCATAAAGCTTGAAGGCTTTGCCGACGTTGTAGTCACAGCGACCGTAATCCAAGCCGACGTCGTACGGGTATGGCTGTTCGAAGTAGGGCCCGGAGCTTGTGTCCATGCACTTCGACCAGGTGAATTGAGCGTCGGCCAGGAACTGCTTCGAGAACCGATGATTCAGTTCGGTAAGCAAGGCATTGTAGTTTCCGCGGCCCGATACACCCCAGTAGTCTCCGCCGCCGATCTGCGGGTTGAGAGGATAGCCCTGGGCTGCGGGGACGGCCAGTGGGTTTTCATGGAAGAATATGTCGCGGGAAAGGCTTCCCTGATATCCCACCGTGGCTACGAAATCGTGGCCGAGATCATATTGGGTTTCCAACGACCAGTGATGCATGCGCATGGTCGGCAGGTTCTTTGGAAAGATGATGGCATTCGCTGTTCCAGTCGTGGGTAGCCCATTTGGGCCAAAAGTGGAAATCGTATTTGGATTCGAAGGGTAGCCGTCGAGGTTATTGACTCCCGATGAAACGGCATAAAGAATGCCAGGATTCGGCGAGTTCGGCGTGGCCATGGTTAAGCTCGGGAACACGATCAACCCTGGATTGTTGGAGATGTTGGCCGAAATCGCGAATTCTTCCTGGTTGTAATCTAGACCGTATCCGCCGCGGACGACTAACCTGTTGTTGAATTGATGGCCAAAGAGAGATGTGGGACTCCAAGCAAAGCCGATCTGCGGCCCGAAGTTATCCTTCTGGGGGTTCCAGGAATGGCCAAGAGCAACGTTCAGGCCAGTCAGGTAATCGGCTCCTGCACCTGGAGTAGCTGCGTACATGTTTCCTTGTTTGGCGGAGAGCGGACCAAAGTAAGACCACCGGAGTCCGAGGTTGAGAGTCAGATTCGGGCGGAGTTTGAAGTCGTCCTGAGCAAAGAGGCCCCAAATGGCTTCTCGTTGGTCCTGGCGCTCGGTTGTCGGGAACCCGGTATGTGGATCGAAGCCGCCGCCTTCCTGGTGAGGCGCATCGTTCAGGAAGTCCCAAATGTTAAAGAAGCTATAATTCGGAACGCCGCAGCCCGTGCAGTTTTGCAGATAAAACAGGCGGGTCAGTTCTCCGCCAAACTTAATGGTGTGACGCCCGTAAATCTTGGTGGCGACATCCTTGAAGGTGTACGTCCACTGGTTCAGAATGCTGCCGACGTTCGGCCCGAAAGAATTCGGGGTAATACCCCCAATCTGTCCAATACCATCTGAGGGCAGCCCGACGGGAGACTGCGGGTTGGAGGTGATTTCATTCCAACGCCATCCGGCCGCGTTTGCCCTGGCTTCATTGAGAAACGAGGGCGAGAACGTGTGATTCCAGAGCGCGGAGAACGCGTCATTGATCTGGGAGTGATGGAAGATGTCGTAGGCGCGCTGGCCGTTGTAATTATCCTTCGAATAAGGAACCCAGTACATCGCGTAGGAAATTTGATCCTTTTCCGTGATATTGGCGTCGAGGCGGCCATTGTACTGGTCAGCCGAAATCGTGGTGGGGTTGACGGTATTATATTGCGCAAGGTCGGCCACGGTGCCCAGGGGACTGCCAGCGGTTCCGCAACCCGTTCCGGCTCCGCCGCACCCGGGGTTCTGGCTGCTCGTCCAGCCCATGTCCTGCGTTCCTAGGCCGGTGGTCAGAGGCGTACCGACGTTTATGCCTTGGCCTGGAATCGTTTGGCAGTTCACACCTTCCGTAAGACCAGCGGTTGCACACGTGGCGTTGGGATTAAGTGTCCCGACCACGCCGTTGCCGGGGAAGGAAAGATACGTTGCGGCGATGCTTCCCGCCGGCGCGAGAGCGTCGAATGCCGGCGTGTCGTACCAACCGTTCCCCTGGATGCTGGAGAAGGGTTCGCGCTCACCCTCATAGCTGAAGAACGCGAAGATCTTATTTTTCCAAATCGGGCCGCCGACCGTGCCGCCGAATTGCTCGAACTTATTGTTGTCTCTCGTCACGGAACTCCCAAACCCGTTGAAGCGCTGATATGCGTTCAGGTTCGGTTGGTGCGTGGTAATGAACGCACTGCCGTGATAGTTGTTGGTGCCGCTCTTGGAAATGATCTGAATGCTTGCGCCACCGAAGCGGCCATATTCCGCGTCATAATCGTTCGAGACGATTTTCACTTCTTGTACGGAGTCCACAGACGGTGTGACGACGGTTGATCCACCCCAGACGGCGCTGGTCGTGCTGATGCCGTCGATGTAGATGCCGTTATTCTCTGTCTGTTGGCCGTTGGAAATAATCTGCGCACCGTTCTCGGTCTTGAAGATCCCGTCTGCGCCACCCGAAGCTCCTCCTCCCGTCTGAGTCCCAGGAATATTGAAGCCGCTGCCATTGCCGCCCTGCGCGCCGTCACCGAATACGCCCGGAGCCAATTGGGCTACTTTGAGGACGTCACGCCCGAACGAAGGCAGGCTTTGTATTTGGTTATCGGTGACCGAGCCGTTGATCGAGGCCGTTTGAGTGTCAATGAGCGGGGTCGAGTTGCCGCTCACCGTGACACTTTCTGTGACCGCCCCGAGCTCCAGTTGGATATTCAAGGCGTTCGCCTGTTCTGCGATCAGCCCAACGTTGTCGAGAACCTTCTTCTTGAAGCCGGCCTTCTCCACCGTGACCGAATACCTGCTCGGAGGTAGTCCGGAAAAGTTGTAGATTCCATCCGCATTGGTCGTGGCGACCAGCGTCTGGTTCGTTTGTTGGTTCTTTAGTGTGACAGTCGCTCCCGAAACTACCGCTCCTTGCGGGTCCGTTACCACGCCCTGAATCGAAGCGCGATACTGTGCATGCGCCTCTGGCAGGAGGAAGCACAGGCACGCGAGAACTAAGACACCTCTACATACATTCCTCATGACGTTCATCGTTCACCCCTAAAATTGAGCTCAGGACGGTAACGTTACCTGGCTCAGCTAAATCGGTTAACTACTGATGTCCTGGACTATAGCCAGCGGAATCTCTGTTGTCAACGATTCTTAATTTTGATACTTGTCCCTCGGCAAGTGCCGGGGAAATCTGTTTCCGGACGGCCGCTGATCCCCGCGGATCTTGCTGTTGATGGATGATCATGATGCAACGCCGGCGAATTTCCCGGCTGGGCTTCTTTCGAGAATTCGAGGCCCGATGATCAAGATGCTTCGTCTGCCTGTTTTGTCGCCCGATCCTTCGGCCGCCCTTGACTCCTCTCCGATTGATGCGAACCTCTCGTTCCAAAAAAACGAAAGGCGCCCGCTGCTCCGGACGCCCTTCCTTATGTTCTGTTGGCTGCTCGCCCTTAAGGTTTCAAATGTGGCGAGGCCTGCTGCAGCCGGTTGATCAACGCCTGCGCTTCCTGTGGCGCAAACGACTTGGGCTCGGCGATGATGTGCGCCACGCTCATGTCCTGCCCGTAGAGATTTTTGTTTGCCCTGCCGTCTGGCCGCAATGTCGAGCCTTGGAGCGAAATCCCCGCGAACACCCCTCTCGCTCGCGAATAGCTCAGCATCTCCGCCCGCATGTACGCGTCCGTATCCGCGGAAGCCGTGCGTCCCTTCGGCCCGGCCGCGACGGTCGCATCCGCGCCGAGCTGCACTTTGCTCCCCATCAGGCTGTCTGCTCCGCGGTTATTCATTACCAGGATAACGAAGTCCGTGGCCTCGCCGCCGATTTGGAAGCCGATGCTCCCGCCTTCCAGCGCGTACATCGCCGGCGCTCCCCATGGTCCCGTATAATCCTTCCCGGTGCGGCAGACCATCACGCCGCGTCCGTAGCTTCCGCCGACAATGAACGCCGCCTTCATCACTGACGGCATCACGACCACGCACCTCGCCTTATCCATCAGGTCCTGCGGAATGTCGTCCGGCACATCCAGGATTTCCTTCATCACCATTCCGGCGTTTACCAGCCGTGCTTTCTCATCGTTGGCGTTATCGGGCCGACCTGCTGCGGTCAGTCGGCCGGCAAAAGCCAGGGGCCCCAGAAGCAGCGAACACGCTGCCACTATTTTCCATCGCTTCATTGATCTTTCCTCCTCATCCGTTGGATGCTGTTTTTCTTCATCGTGCGGCGCTGGGAGGCCGAATTTTGGGCGGGTTGGGATCCTGTCAACCAGGCACGATTATATCGTGTATTGTATCGTATTGCGATAGAAAAATGTCTCTGCCTGCCCACTGCTTCGAGGCTACGGCGTGGTCCGCACAGGCCGGTCGTATCCAGTCATCTCCAGATAGCCAACGCCCGCGATTCTCTCTTGTCGTCGTGCGCCGCTCAGTTGGATCGCTCCTTCCCAGTAATTCGGCGCCAACCCGCTCGTTCCCGTCATCTCCTGCGAAGCCAGTGGCGTGGCCGCGTTCAATTCGAACCCCAGCTTCGGCACGGAGATCTTCCACTCGATCGGATAGATCGCCTGTGTCGCCGCGCTCGTCCATGTCCGTCCCGCCGGCTCCATCTGAAAATCCTTCGCGCTCAAATGTTCCGTCTTTCCGCTCGCCTCCACAAACGTTCCGGCGGAGAATCGGTCAATCGTTCCATTTTTTCTTCGAATGCGAAAGAGCATCAGTTCCGTTTTGTCGTCCAGTTGAATGCTCATCCAGTCCCATCCCGCCTGGTCCGCACCCAGTTGGTGCGTGAAAAATTCGTGATCCATCCACGCCAGCCCGCTCACCGCGAATTTCTTTCCGCGCAACGTGATTTCGCCACTCGTGTCCAACCGCGTCAATGAAATGTAATGCGAAGCTCGCCCCGCTCCTTCCGCCTTCTGGCTCACGCCGTTTACTCCTTCGATCACCGGCGGCTTCTCCGAACGCAGCGTGAAATGCAGCGAAAATTCATTGCTCACCGCTTCCAATTT